>RFKD01000062.1 GCA_003694545.1 Candidatus Parcubacteria bacterium
CGCCTCCATCCGCTTCGCAAGCGAGATAGCTCGCTCTCCCGAGAAAAACCACGGCGCCCCAAGCGCGGCGCGCCCCACCATTGCGCCGTCGGCTCCGGCTTCTTGCGCCCGTTCCTGTGCTTCTTGGAGTGAGGTGATGTCGCCATTGCCGACAACGGCAACCGAAGGTGCGAGCTGGTCGCGCAAACGCGCCGCGTCGCGGACCCGCTCCCATCGCGCCGGAACGCGCGAAAGCTCGTGCGCGGTCCGCGCGTGCAGTGTCACCATCCACGCGCCACTTCCCAAAAGATGCGGCAACCACTCCTCGAGAATATCGCGCGACACTCCCAAGCGCGTTTTGACGCTCACGGGAAGCCCGCTTCCTTCCAGCGCCGCCTCCACGAGCTCGCGCGCCAAGCCGGGTTTACGAATGAGGGCGGCGCCGGCCCCTTGGCGAAGCACCGCGCGGTCAGGACAGCCCATATTGATGTCCACCCCGTCAAACCCCAAGTCTGCCGCCACGCGCGCGGCGTAGCGAATCGTCGTTGGGTTCGCGCCAAACAACTGCGCCACGATGGGGCGTTCTTCTTCGGAATACTGCAAGTCAGCCAACAGAGGATTATCCGCTATCGAGCGCCTCCTTTCCCGCTCCATAAGGTGCCACAAGCCATCGGCAGAAATAAACTCCGTCCACATCAGGGTCGGCGGAGCGTACGATGCCACCAATCGCCGAAATGCGGGGTCTGTCGCGTCCGCCATAGGGGCAAGAGCGACCCACGGGGTGTGACGCGGGGTTCCAAACACACACCTCTGCATACGCCAGCACAACAAATCTTCATCGCGCAACGCGCGCCTAGGCAGACCTACACCCGAACGGTCGCGCCGCTTTGCGCCCCTTGCGCCAAAATCGCGTCGGCGACTTTTTGCTCGAGAATGTCTTGAACGGCGCGGCGCATTGGCCGGGCGCCAAAACGGGGCTCGTAGCCTTGCGCGAGAATTTCTGAAAATGTCTCATCGCTCACCTCAACCGTAATGCCCTTTTCGAGGCGGAGACGCTCCACAAACGCGCCCACCATACGGCGTGCGATTTCCGCGGTATGCTCGCGCGAAAGCGGATGGAACACCACAACCGCGTCAAAACGGTTCAAGAGCTCCGGCTTGAAGATGCCGCGAGAGACGATCGTGTGAATGATTTCTTCACGACGAGCCGTGGGCGATTCTCCTTTCTGGAAAAATTCCCACACGATGTCGCTTGCCGCGTTGGAAGTGGCAATAAACACGGCGTCGCGCGCGTACACCGCCTGCCCTTGCCCATCGGTAAATCTTCCTTCATCAAAAATCTGCAAGAACAAATCGTGCACTTCAGACTCAGTCTTTTCAAATTCGTCGAGAAGATACACCGCAAAAGGTGTGTCGCGCAAAGCGCTGGCGAGCCTTCCCACTATTCTCCCCGTCGGATCTCCAATAAGACGAGCAAGCGCATCAGGGCCGCGATATTCCGTCATATCAAACCGCACCATTCTGTCGGCGCCACCAAACAATACCTTCGCAAGCGCTTTTGCGGTTTGTGTTTTCCCCACGCCTGTCGGGCCTAAAAAGAGAAATGATCCGACCGGCCGCTCCTTGCCGCGCACGCCCGCGCGCGCCCGCCGCAGAGCTTGCGCGACAACCCGCACGGCTTCTTCCTGCCCCACCACCTCGCGCGCAAGAAGCACCTCAAGCGCAAGAAGCGTTTGACGCTCTTCGCGCGTTGGCGCAGCCAACGGCACGGAAAACATTTGTGAAGCGACTTCGCGGACAAAAGCGGCATCAACAACCGAGCGCCGCTGCGCGGCGGCCTGCGCGATGATCCGCTCTGCGAGCGCCACCGCGCGCTCCGCGCGCTGTTGGGCGGGTATATATCGTTCAGCAATTTCCGCCAGAGCACGTATCGCGGGGATCAAAAAAGGAACGCGGTAACGACGCTCCAAAGGCAGGACCGCGTTCCACACAAGCCAAATGAGCGAAGCGTAGTCTTCCCCTTTCATTTCCACCACTGCCGCGGAGCGCAAAAGGCGGCCGTCAGGGCGCACAGCTGTTTCAAAACGGGCGCGGTCTGTAAGGAGTATTGCCGGAAGCTCAGGCCGCGTGATATAGGGCTCAAGCAAATCAATAACATCCACGCCCAGCGTCCGCCCCGCCTCCAAAAAGCCCGGCAGGTTTGGCACCACAAGCAGGATATTGCCAGCGTGAAGAGCTTGCGCGAGCGCCGTCGCGCACTGCTCTTCAAGCGGCGCGCCCCCGCCTTTCGCTCCGCTGATCATCCGCTCCCAATCAAGCGCGAGGACAACTCTGTCAAGCAGTTCCGGCATTGCTCGCCCTTCTTCAATTGCTTGCGCGAGGGCGGCAACCAGCGGCACGGCGCCGCTTCCTGCGTCTCCCACAAGCAAGACATTACGCCCCGCCTCCGACAACAGCGCGTTTTCCAGTTCGAGCAGTTCTGGGCGATGGCGAAACACTTCTGCCTGCGCCGCCCCCGGCAATACGGCGATAGGCAAAGTAAACCTATCGAGAATATAACGCTGGCCGTAAGAAAGCGCCCGCCCAAAAGGGGGCAGTCTGCCAATGTGCTCGCGCGACCACCACCTTTGCGAACGCTTGCGCTCCTCCCACAAGGTGTCAATAAGCATCGCGGCTTCTGTGAAGTCTCCCTCTTGCACCCCCCGCTGGGAAAGCCATAGTTGGAGTGCTTTATCGGCGCGGTAAAGCGCGGCGGCATACGAACCAACGCGCGCCGGCTTCTGGGGAGGAAGCGCAAGGGCCTCAAGCGCGATAGGTGACCGTCGCGCGTCAAACAAAAACGCTTCCGCATCAGCAAACGAAACACCCAAACGAGCAAGCATCGTCACGCCAAAATAGCTGCGCAGTAAGCCTGCCGTGGCGTCATGCGCAGGGGTGAGATACAAAACATGCGCCGTCTCGAAGGTTACGAGAGGCTCTTGAGTGTTGTCGTACTCGTAGTAGTAGTACCAGCGGCGAAACCACTCGAGCGACGCGAGCAACAACCAGCCCGAAAGCACAATGAGCGTCAGACCCACTGCCACACGCGATATCGCGTTCAAACCTCCAACTGCCACAAGTATTGCCGCGACAGCCGCAAGGAGAAGTGTCGCAACACCCACGACTTTCGTAATCATGCGCCGCAGCGGCGTAGGGAGCCACGCTTCAAGCGCCATTACTGGCGTGAACACCTTCCACACCCACGCTTGTGCTTGCGCGCCCCGCATATGCTACGACACAACTATCATCCGCAAACCACTCATCGCCAGGAGCACGCCGGCTACAACAAGCGCCGCAAGCGTAAACGGCCACACCAACCACACCACGAAACCCACCACACCCGCAAGTACCGCAGCCGCCATTACCAACCCACCAACCGCTAACACTATGAGACGCGCAACCATTCCCACAATCCGCATTATGGTGTTGAGAAGAAATGTCTGCGCCCATTGCGCAGGGTCAAAACCTTTGGCGTATGTCTCACCGGTGCGCATGAGGGGTGCAACGAGCGTGCGTACGAGAAACGGAACGGAAAAAAAATGGAAAACGCCCCACAAGATAGTGCGCCAAATACGAAAATAACTTTCAAAAGAGTGGCTGTAGTGCCACAGAAAGTACCACCACAAAACTCGCACCATACCTCTATTAAACCACACGCAAGCTGGCAAGTATCCCCGACAGCGCGCCCCAGCCCCCGCCCGGGCGCGGGCAAGGTGAGATAATTGCCGCGCAGTTCGGGAAGCTGATGGCGCGCGGACTGTTATGTTTCTTCCTCACCAACTTTCCCGCGCGGCGCGCGGAGGATACGTTGCGCCAGCCGACCGCGATGCATGCGCGGTGAAGGGGGCGGGGCAAGGGAGCGGAGTTTTTTATCGAGCTCACGCTCCAACGCTCGCAAGGCGTGTTCCGCCTTGCGCGCCGCGTGCCGCAAGGAGCTATAGAGAAAACGGAGCAAAGCAACAGTGGCCTGGTGAATGCTGCCCCCTCGCAAAAGCCTCCGCGCGCTCAGCACAAAGTCGTCAGCTTTCGCAAGACCGCGGTCAATCAGAGCAAAACGAGGGCGAAGCCGCTCGAGTCCGATACCGAGAACAACCAGCGCAACGCCTGCTCCTACGAGTGCGAGCGCAGCGCCCAACCCCATACGGCTTTAGCGCACCGAAAACCGCTTGAACGCGACTGCATCAATGCGTTCACCAAACTTTTGCGTCGCTTCGTTGAGGAGGTCGCCAATGGTGCGGCTTTCATCCTTCACAAACGGCTGTTCCAGCAAAACTCGCTCCCGATACCAGCTGTCCATCTTTCCGTTCACGACCTTTTCTCGCACATCGTCTGGTTTACCAGCTGCCTCCTCTTGAAACACGGCAAGCGCGGCTTGGCGCTCGTCTTGTGCAACATCTTCACGGCGAGCCGCAACAGGAGCCATGGCCGCTATGTGCATTGCAATATCGCGGGCAAGCGTTTGGAACACCTCGTTCTTGGCAACAAAATCCGTCTCGCAAGCAAGGTGTACCATTGCGGCCACTTCACCTCCCGCATGCACATACACGCCAATCGTGCCCGCGCTCAGCGCGCGATCCGCTTTCTTTTCGGCCGCAAGTTTGGAGTGCTTGCGCAAAATCACCTTTGCTTTTTCTATGTCTCCCTGCGCTTCTTCAAGAGCCTTGCGGCATACCATTATTGAAACGCCGGTTTCGTCGCGAAGCGCTTTAACTTGATCAATGGAAACACTCATACCCGTGCAAAATTGCAAAACGAAGCAAACAGATAATTGCCCTCCTGTACCCGGATCCCTTTCTTTGCTTTACGCGTTCGAATGAGCAGGAGCCATCACGGGAGTTTCTTTCTTTGCCGCCACTCCTTCCTCATACGCCGCGCGCAACTCAGCAAGAACCCGGCTTACGGTCGCGCGAGATCCCACATTGCACACAATAGGATACGGCACGGCGCTGCAGTTGCCGTCGGTAGAAATAAGGCCCACAAAAGGCACTCTTTGGGCGGCTAGTTCTTCAGCGGCAACCGGCGTGTGCGTCGGGTCCACCACTACCGCAAGGTGCGGTTCCGCGTCCATCAAGGGAAGTAGTCCCTCAAAGTCTTCTTCAAGCGCGCGCATCTCCCGCTCCAACATCAAGCGCTCTCGCTTCGTGTAGCGCTGTTCAAAAATTCCTTCCTCGCGCATTTGCCGCAACGAGGTGAGGTGCCTGAGACGCTTGCGCAATTCGGGGAGATTCGTGAGTGTTCCCCCTAACCAGCGGCCGGCGACATACGGATGCCCGAGAGTCGTTGCTATGTCGCGAACCGCCATCCTCCCCTCCGGACGCGCGCTCACCCACAAGACAACTACTCCGGTTTCACCCGCGGCGCGCAGTACTCGTTTGGCGGTAGCGATCTGCTCGAGGGTGACCGTCAAATTAATAATATCTATTCCTTCTTTGGTCGCCGCAAGGGCAAAAGCGCAAGAAGGGTGGCGCCGGGCGCGGCGGCGCCCGTAATACGCGCCTACGGCGACAAGTTCCTCCGCCAACGATTCAGCACCAGGTGTTTTCTCTCCTTTTTGCGCCATAACGGCAACACTGTAGCAAATAGCATACGTAAACGCAAGATATCGTCCACCCTCGGCCTTTGCATTACGGCTCCCGATTACCAAACACGACAACCCGCACTTCTTCTTTCTTCGCCCGGGCGCGAACCCGCACGGCGCCCGCGCTGTCAATCAAAAGCGCCGGACCCTCTATTTGGCTTACAGCAACTGGCTTTCCTAACGCGGCCGCGCGGGTGCGAATAGTTCGCTCGTAAATGCGCGCGTACATTGGCGAACCGCGAAACCAGCTTGGAGAAGACGGATTCGCCACCCAAAGAGCTCCTACGCTTGCGTCACGAACAACGCGTGGCGCAAACGCCTCGGAACACAATACCACGCCAATAGGTGCTCTCCCCACGGCGAGAGATTCGGCTTTGGAGGCGGGAGTGTGGCGGAAATGTTCCAGAAAGTAGGAAACTTCCCGTGAAAACCCTGCCGATTTCGCAGCAAAAGCAAACAGAAGAGGCAAGTATTCACCAATAGGAACCAGCGCTGCTTTTTCTCTCCGCGCGATTTCCTCTCCGCGCGCGGTGAAGGCCGCGGCAACCACAGCGCGGCGGTCTGGTTCGCCGCCAGTCTCCTGTGTTTGCGACGCGATGACAACGGCAGAGGCGGGAAGTTGTTTGGCGACCTCTGCCACCCATCCGTACCCCCGCAAAAACGGGACAAAGGGGATGTTCTCGGGCAGGACGACAAAATCTACCCCTTCCGCGGCGGCGCCTTGCAGCGCTTGAGCGACGAGAACTGATAGTTTGTTAGTCTCGTATTCCTGGGCAGAAATCCGTTGTGTTGCACCGAAGGAAACCGCGGCAACGCGCGCGTTTGGCTCATTGCCCCCCACCCCAAAAAGGCCCGTCGGCACAAGCGCGCTTACCAAGAGAAAAAAGAGGACCAATACGGCCGCGCTGCTTGCCCCGCTCAAATAGCGCTGGCGCCCCAGCACCCACTTGTATATTTCTCGCCAATGCAAGGCGGCGCGCGCAAGCGCCCACCCGCCAATCCCTAAAACCGCCGCGAGCGCCCACACCTCTCCTGCTCGGGCAGGAATAAATCCCCACGGATGTTCAATAATGAGATACGCGGGCATTGCGAGGGTTCCAATAGCGCCAGCCCCCACCTCCGATGCCCAAGTCAGGAGCCCAAAAGTCCATGCGCGCGCCGCTTCAACAGCGGCAAACGCAACCCCAGCCAACGCAACACCCCACCATGCGCCGCGCGCCCGATGCACCAGCGGCACGAGCGCCCAAACGCCAGCGCCAAGCGACAGCACGACGATTGTCATTCCCCACGCAAGCGCGGCCGTGCCCCAGCGTCCCGCGGGGGTAAGCGGAAGCCAATCGGCCGCCGTTGCGGCAAAAAAGAAACCCAATGCCAAGGAAAAATAGGCAAAAAACCACATCCAAGCGACTGCGGCACGCGTTTGCCAACGGTTCGCGCTTCGCCACAGCGCAAGCCACAGCCCCGCCACTCCGCACATCGCTCCTGCCCACGCGAAAAACCCTTCCGCCCAATTGTTTGCGACCGCGGCAAGCAACCCGCCGCCAACGGCAAACGACACCGCTTTGTAGGTCTCAAGCAGTCGAAGGAGCGGCTTTGTCAGGTGTAGCCTCGTCATACGCGCGCCCAAGCGCGTTAATTATGGGGTCAAGGTCGCCTTCCAATATGGTGTCAATGCCGTGCCAGCTTTCTTTGATGCGGTGATCGGTCACGCGATCTTGCGGAAAATTGTAGGTGCGGATTTTCTCCGAACGATCCCCTGTGCCAATTTGAGATCGGCGCTCGGCGGCAAGCGTTGCTTGCCGCTTCTCTTCTTCAAGTTGTTCAAGTTTCGCCGTGAGGATGGCCCACGCGCGCTCGCGGTTTGCTTGTTGGGAGCGCTCCACGCTGCAGCGCACCTCAATACCGGTGGGCTTATGCACCAGCCGCACGGCGGTTTCCACTTTATTGACATTCTGGCCGCCCGCGCCGCCGGAGCGGGCAAAACTCATTTCCACATCTTCCGGTCGGATTTCTATCTTTGGTTTTTTGCGCATAGGGAGGATAGCAACAGACGCCGTAGAGGTGTGGATGCGCCCTGATTTTTCCGTCGCGGGAATGCGCTGAACGCGATGCACGCCGGTTTCAAAACGAAGATGCTCGTATGCGCCTTCGCCTCTAATCACAAACGCCGCTTCTTTGTAGCCCCCCAGCTCACTACGCGACTCGTCAACAATCTGCACACCCCAACCCCGCCGCGCGGCGTAACGCTGATACATCCGCGCCAACTCTTCGGCAAAGAGTGCCGCCTCTTCCCCTCCCGCTCCCGCGCGGACTTCCAGCACCACCTCGTGAGGAAACTCTTCTTCTTTCATCTCTTTCGCGAGAATACGCGCGATTTCTTCCTCAAGCACAGCGCGCTGGGCAAGCAGTTTTTCCTTTTCCAATTGGGCGAGCGAGGTGAGCGCGGGATCTTCAGCAATCTGTTCTATTTCAGCCATTTCCCGATCAATACGCTCTATTTCCTGGGCGTGCCAGGCTGTTTTCGGATTCTCCCGCAACTCGGAAAGCGGCGGCAATTCCATAGAACGACGCGCTCGATCCGTCGTAAGACCTTGCGCACGGGCGCGTTACTCCTTTTTCTCAGATTGGTTGGCTTGCCGAGCGTTGTGCGCAGATTTTGGTTTGCTCTCGCGCGCTTTGCGGGCGGCCTCAAGCTTCTTCAAAAAGCGGCCGACGCGCCCTGCTGTGTCTACTATGGTTTGCTCGCCAGTAAAGAAGGGATGCGACGCGCTTGAGATTTCAAGGGGCTTATAGTCGTACTCTTTGCCATCCGGTCCCACGCGCCGCTCGGTGGTGTGCACGGTCGAGTACACCACAAACATCGCATCTGCAGTGATATCATGAAAGAGAACGGGCCGATAGTTTTGCGGGTGGATGCCTTTTTTCATACACGGCGCACTCTAACACACTCAGCGCAAAAAATCCACCGTGCCGCTCGCGCAAACGCACTCGCCTCACCAGTTGCGGGCGCCCGGTGTCCAAACACCATACGCCCAACAATCTCGTATTGGGTCTATAAACGAAGGGTATTGCCGCTTCACATCTTCGCAATTCTCAGGCTGATGCCAAATTAGCTTATAGTCATTGCCGTTGGAGTTATAAATGTAGTTTTGGCCACAGCCGGTCGAGTTGTTGGGAGAACGCGGCAACCGCGCAATATATGTTGGAGCTAGCCCCGGAATCCAATTGGGGGTGCTGTCGCCCCAGCAAGAATAAAGGCCGTCCCATGAACCAGCGCCTCCTTGTGATGAAGGATAGGACCGGTGGTCTGCGTAGTACATTTCCAGCGCCTTTTGGAGCTCTTTTAAGTCCGCGAGGCTTTTCGCGATTCGTGCTTTCTGTCGCGCACTATTCAGCGAAGCAAAGACGATCGAAGAAAGAAGCCCTATGATGGCAATCACAACCAAAAGTTCAATGAGAGTGAAGCCAGGAGAACGATCTTTCATAGCCACATAATTAGCAGAAACGGAAACGAGATTATCCACAAACCCTTAAAAACGAAAAAGCGAATCCGTCGTCAAAATTGTGCTACTCTCTCGCAAGTATGTCAATCATTTGCTGAAATTCCGCGGCAAAGCGCATCACGGAATCTCCGTAAAAGGCATACGCAGGGTTTTTGGCGTTGGACCAGCCCGCAAAGTAGCGCAAGGAGGCAAGCCGCTCAGCGGCGTAGGTGCGCTCATCCGCCCCGTTTTCCTTCAACAGAAGCCCCGCCGCCATAAACGCGTCCGCGTTGCGCCACGGGTCGGACGGGCGGTTTTCTCCCAAGAGGGCGCGAATGCGGTCAGCGCCGGAGTCGTAGCGCCACGGCCCCGCCCAAAACGCGTCCCACGAAAGTGAACGCGCGCGGTTGTTGCAGTCACCAGTTGTGACATTGATATACCCGCCGTAGCAGGCCCAAGTGGAAGGAATAAACTGCGCGGGCCCCATTGCCCCTCCCCAGCCGTAGCCGGGCTGAGCGGAAACAGGCATCACATCCGGGTTGTAGCCAAGCGTGCGGGTGATCACTTGAAACAGCGGCCGATCTCGCGTCGGGTGCATATCAGTGCGCCAATTCCCTGTCCCAATGAATTCTCCCAGCTTGGTTTCCTGCTTCAGTGTGCCGAGGATAAGCGCGGCGCGCACGCCTGTTGCCCGCTCGGCCCTTTGCGCGAGTTCCACGGCTTCGCCAAAAGGAATGGCGGTTGAATCACGCAGGGCAAAGAGCTCCGCGCGAATTTGGGCGGCGGTTTTTTGCTTGTTTTCAAGCTCTTCCCGGCGCGCTTGTTCCTCCTGTGCCGCCAGCGCTAGGAGGCGTTGTTTTTCCCGCTCTTGTTCGCGAATTTGTTGTTCTTGGAGTTTTTGCAGATTGCGCAGTTCCACTTGCTGGGCTCGTTTGGCTTCCAGCGCAAGACGAGCGTCTTCCGTTTGCGCTTGCGTGGCGCGGATTTCCTCAAACGACTGCTGGAGCGCTTTTTTGATTTGGTAGAAGGTATCAAAATCGCTAAAAAAATCCGAAAACGACTGGTTGCTGAGCACCATCTCCACCAAAGAGACTTCCTGGAGGGCGTATGCTTGGCGCACAAGTTGCGCAAGCGACGCCTTCTCGCGCGCGAGCTTATCGGAAAGCACCGCCATTGTTTGGAGCTTATCACCAATTTCAGCGTCAAGCTCCTTGATATACAAATCGCGCTGGCGGATGGCAAGTTGCGCTTTTTTGATCTCCGCCTCCAAAATTGCAATATCCCGCTCAATGGATATGCGCTCTTTTTGCTTTTGCGCGACCAAAAGCGCTTGTTGTTGTATTTGCGCTTCAAGCTCTTTGAGTTGTGCTTCAAGCGCCGCGCGCCGCTCGGCAACATCCCGCGCCGTCACTTGCGCCCACGCGCCCTGCGCCCATGCAACAACCACCAGCGCGCACACGAGAACAGTAAGGGCTGTAAAGCCCTTACCCAAGCGCCACAGCGCGGCAACGCGAATCATTTCCGCAAGCGAAGGCATAGCGCTATTCTAGCACACCACCCGACGCGGCACGCCAGAGCTCGGCACTCGCGGTGCTATAGGTGTCGTCTGTATGAATCGGCGCAACAAACAATGCGAACCGGTGCCTTATTCTGAGGCCTCTTCTCCGGAGGCTGATTCCTCTTGCTTCTTTCCCTTCTTTTCAACTTCGATGGTGCTCATATCAATTTCTGCGGGAGCCTCTTCCTCCTCTGGGGTTTGTTCCACCACGAGCGCCAACACCTCGTCTGGCGGAGTTACCAAACGGGTACCCTCAGGAAGAGAAATGTCTTGCGCGAGAATTTTGTCGTCAAAGGTGCACAGAGAAGACACATCCACAACAAGCTTGTGCGGCAGAAGACGCGGTAAAGCCGCAACCGCAAGCGAGTGACGCACTTTTGTCAAAACGCCCCCAAGTTTCTCCGCGGGCGCTTCCCCTTCAAATACGAGAGGGACTTCCACTTCCACCTCCTGATCCGCCGCGATGGCATACAAGTCAATATGAAGCGGCTCGTCGGTTACAGGGTCATACTGCACTTCGTGGACGAGCACTTCCTCAACGCCGGGGACACCCGCCAGCCGCACAACTTCTGATTCCCCGGCGGCACGAAACACTTTTTCAAATTCCTTGGGATCACACGCCACAGGAATCGAGCCCTCTTTCGCGCCCGGGCCATACACAACGCCGGGAAGCTTTCCTGACTGGCGCAATGAGTAGGCACCGCCGCTTTTTCGGACTTCCGCGTGCAATACTTGCGTCATAGCACTAAGCACGATAGCGCAAACAGCCAAAAAATGCAATACTCTTTCTGCGGCTTAGCTTGTTGCCTCGCGCCACATTCACCTTATGCGATTGCTCACCATAGAAACCTCCTGCGACGAAACCTCAGTTGCAGTTACCGAGAGTTTGCTTGCGGGAGATGCCACGGCGCTTCAGGGCACATTCCGCGCACTTGCCCACTTTACTGCCTCTCAAGCCGCCAGCCACGCGGCCTATGGCGGCGTGTTTCCAACGCTCGCAAAACGAGAACACACGAAAAACCTACCCTTGCTCTTAGGGGAGACTCTCAAATCTGTCTACCCCAAGGACAAACCCGCGCGGCGGCAGGCTCCGGGGGAAGGATTGCCTGCGGCGTGGTTGGAAGAAGTGTGCGACCATGAGGGCGGTGAATTCGTTGAGCAAATGATGGATCTGCTGAAGCGGTTTCCCTACGCCCCCTTCGATGGCGTGGCGGTCACCTATGGGCCCGGGCTTGACCCGGCGTTGTGGGTCGGCGTTAACGCCGCGCGCTTACTGGCCTGCGGCTGGCAGCTTCCTTTGTGGGGGGCGCACCATCTCGAGGGGCACCTCGTGAGCGCCTGCACCACGCCGGAACGCACGCAAACGGAGGGAGAAACCCGCATCCTTGGGTCCGTGCCGTTCCCGCTCGTGGGGCTGATTGTCTCGGGGGGACATACCGACCTTATCGCGCTTACCCGCTGGGACAAACGGGAGATACTAGGGCGCACGCGCGACGACGCGGCAGGAGAAGCGTTTGACAAGTCGGCGCGGATGCTCGGACTTCCCTATCCCGGCGGGCCGGCAATTGCATCGCTTGCGCAACAAGCGCGCGAGCGGGGGGAAACGCTTGGAATCCGCCTTCCCCGCCCTATGCTTGAGAGCGAGTCGCTGGATTTTTCCTTCGCGGGGTTGAAAACCGCGCTACGACGAGAACTGCAAAAGCGCGGCTTTGATCCGGAGCATCCTGTCTTGCCGAAAGCTTTGCAGCGCGCGTTCGCCCGTGAAGTGGAAGAAGCCATCACGGAGACACTGCTTGCGAAACTCAAAAGCGCGCGTGAACAAACAGGAGCACGCTCGATTGCTCTTGGCGGAGGCGTCGCGGCGAACCGCTATTTCAAAGACGCGACAAGCAGGTGGGCACACCAGCAAGGGCTCGCGTTATTCGTCCCGCCGGCAACCCTCGCCTCCGACAATGCGTTTATGGTTGCAATGGGAGCGGAGGTTGATATTCACCTTTCCCTTATTTCCCCTGCAGGCACAAACCGTTTGCGACCTGACCCGAGCGCTCCTTGGCCGGCCGGTTCCGTGCTAAGAACGCGAAACGAGCAGGAAGCGGGCGAATCCAAACGCAAGGAATGAAGTGCCGGCAAGCACAAACGGCTCTGTTGGATGGCACCACCATCGCGTCAGCCAGCCGTCCGCGGCCCAAAACATCGCTATAGCCCAAGCGAACCACAGCGCGCCAGAAATCAGGAGGGCCGATGAAAACCACCGGCGCAACTCGACAGAGACCGGCAGATGCCATTGCAACCCGCTCATTATTGTCAACCACAAAAGAATGAGAGCCGCACTTGGCATGCGAACAACCAGGGCCGCAATACTGCTTAACGCCAACACGACGCTCACACCTGTCTTCACCGGGGGTGTGAGCAAAAATCCCATACTCCGCACCCCAGCCACCGACGCGCTCCACCCCATCAATAAAAGAGCGGTCAATACAACGACTATCCAAGATACAACACACTCATTGAATTGCAAAATACCCAACGCCGCGGCTAACCCTCGCGCTCCTTCGCCCGATTGCGAGTCCCCCTCAAAAGGCGCGGGAGGGTTTCCCGCTCCAACGGCGCCCCCCGAGCCTTGTTCGCTACCTATCCCGCCTTGCTGCACAGCGGCGCCTGCCGTAACACCTCCTGATCCCGCCATGCCGCTTGGGATAGTTAGTGTTTGCTGCGACACTCCTTCCCCACCAGTTTCACCTTCCGCTAAAACAACACCAACCACAGGGCGCGACACCGTAGGAGGCGCCCCTTGTTCGCGCGAGACAGCGCGCGCTTCATACGCCCCGGGAGGAAGGTTGGTGAGGAGTACTCGGTGGCGAGTTCGCGGTGTAAGATCTTCTGCTGTCGCAGACGGATACCCAAAATTGGGAAGCGTAAGATTGAGGGAATACGGCCCGCCAGAGACAGGCCCAAACACAACGTAAGACGAAGCCGGACGGTTTGTCTCCCAAACTATCTCTAGCGTACCGCTATCTTTCGTGTCTCCAAGCACTCTGCCGGCGAGATTGAAGATAACCAACGGTGCTGAAGCGGAAGGAGGCCCTCCGCCACCCCCTGCCGAAGAAGGCGCCGAGCCGCCGGGGGTTTCTTCACCTTCTTCTTCGGGAGCCTCCGGAGGAATGTTTCCACCCCCTGAACAAGCAGCGTCTCCCTCCCCCACCCCCACACACACCGCAAACGCAACTGAGCCGCCTGCAACCGCGAAAGTGGCGCTAGGAGGGAGGTGGAGAGATAGGAGAAACGTCTTTTCCTCAAAAGGGTCCAGGGTGGCGAGAAAGCGCGGCGCCTCATCGAACCATAGCCCAAACGATTCGGGCCCATACACCGTGTTGTCCCCTTCTTTTACCGTCCAAACCAAAGCATCGGCAAGGTTGCGGGTTGATGTTCCACCTACCACCGAAAGCCAAACACCCAGAGATTCTTGTGTCGGATTGGTTACAACAACCGTGCCGCTAGCGCCATCGCCGGCGAGCGCGTTGTCAACAGAGAACAAGGGGTTGGGAGAAAACACAACTGCCGCGTGAACGAAAAGCGGGGCCGCCGCTCCTCCAACCACAGCCAGAACAGCTGAGGCTGCGCGGGCAATGGTCCCCTGTTTTTTCCGCCAACCCATCATAGCTCAAGCGTGATGCTCTCTGCCGCGTCGGCTTCAGAGCGCGCCTCTGCTGGACCCTTGGAATCCCCATTTTCTGACGTTTGAAAAGGAGGGTTGCATATTGCCACATCAGATTCTTCTGGGCACTCACCCACGCCTCCCCTCTGCCGTAGCGAGGCATCTTGTTCTTGCGTGTTTTCCTGAGGCGTCGGGCACGGAGGTATGTACGCGGGTACTTGAGCGCCAGAAGGCGCGGGGGGCGCAAGGAGCGCGAGAGACTCTGACGGTGGTGAGGAGGAAGATGGTGGAATATGCGCTTGTGAAAGTAGGTTGTCTGAACCACCTTGCTGAGGTGTGAAACCGGAAGTTGCATGAGAATGCGCCTCTTGAGAAGCCTCTGGCGTTGTGCTTGCGGAGCGCGGTTCCTCCCGCGCGGTCAACACGAGCGGCGTGCTTGAGGCGATCTCATTCCCATACGATTCACCTGTTTCCTCTTCTGACGCGTTAAGATCAGGAGAAGAGATGGCAGGGGTAGAAGTTGAGGTTTTTGCTTTTTTTCGGAGATCGGGATTCCCCGCAGCGACTTCAGAAGCCGCCGTCTCAAAAACTCGCGTGTCTTCCTCAGAGGGGATAACGAGACTGCGTTTGGCAAGCGGAGTATCCGTGGGTACAGGCTGATTGGGAAGCCCTGGAGTGGGCACCGGGTCCCACCAACCCCCAATACCATCGGGGAAGCGCGCGATGCTTTTGCCTTGCGGCGCGTCGCTTTGCGTATAGGCAACAGCGTCAATGGGTTTTCGTTGATTATCATACAAGCGAACGGTATCGCCGGCGTTGTTGAGAAACGCCTGATTTCCCGCAAATGCAAGGACAACAGTCCCGCCAGGCGGCAAAAGCGTGCCGCCGATAACAGGGATAAGATCCGTGGGCGCGGCTGGTTCCCCTAGGGGTTTGATGGTGTGGAACACCTCATTGCCTGAATTCGTCATTTCGGAAATCATCCAACCGGCAACATCTATTGGCGCGTTGCCAATATTGGTAAGTTCGATCCACTCGCGGTTGCTGGGCGAAGACGCGTCTGGATCAGGGTTGGGCAAAATCTCGTTTAACAGCACGGTTCGCACCGCCAGATCAACAGGGATCGTCTCTTCATCGGAAAATCCGTCGCGCGCCGACGCGCGCAGCGCTCCCACGCAACGCTCGCCGTGAGCAACGGGAATCGGCAACGCTTCGCTCACGGGCACATCCGCTGTTAGCTGCCACACTCCTTGCGCTGAGGAACTCAAAACAATATGCGGCGCGGAAAGAGGGTGCGTCACTGCCGGAGCGCCATTGTGGCTTGCGGTGAGCTGTAGTGCCGTGCACGCCGCAGGATCTGAAAGGGCGGCATCTTGGATCCACTCTAAAGCTATGGGCGCCATCAGTGTTGTCTCTGGAGACAGAAGCATCAAGGCTTCTACCGTTGCTTCCCCTCCCGGCTCGGCGCCTACCCATTCAGTGAGCGCGCCTTGCGTCTGCACCGCCACATCGAGAGACGCTGCGCGCAGGATGTTGTTGGGTGACTGCTCAGCATCGGAAAAACTCGCTTGAGTTTTTCCGATGCTGGCAATCAGCCCCGGTGCGCCCAAAATGGCGCACACCGCGATGGCAACGCGCGCGCATGGGAGGGCAAGGCGCCAAGCGCCCCACCCGCCAGCACGCCTTCGCGCGAAGGCGTGCTGGCGGGTGGTCTCTCTCACATAACGCTGTCTCATACATCGTGCGAAGGAATACTTTCCCCGCGAGTGACTGTAGGTTCTACCAAGCTTTCACTGCCACGCCCGACGCGGGATCGGGAGGACTCACGACGCGCGCGCCATGCCTCGTAAAGCACTCTCCCTTCTTCAAGCACAATGGCAAGCGCCGGCACCACAATGATCGCGAGAAACCCCAGAGGCGTTCGTGCAAAATCCAAGATGTAGCCGAGGTACGGCACCGCGAGAACCACCTTCCCTTCCACCGCGCTTTGCGAAACCCGCCGCGTATCCGCATCTTCATTCGCGTCGCCCTTGGTAATGAAGAAACGACGACCGGCAATGATTTCATCCGCAATAATGCGGTGAGTCGTGGGAACGCGCGCGCCTGATGTTTGGAAGGTGATGACATCGCCTATCTCGTAGCTCTGCGAGGGACGTATCACCACAAGAGAACCTGTGGGAATAGCGGGCGACATAGAGCCTGACTGTACGATCCGCAGGCGCAGCAATTCTCCAAAAAGCGGCACTTGTGTTGCAAGCAGCAACAACCCCATCCCCGCGACGATACCTACCAATGCGCCGTATGCGGCCTTGGGAAGGAGTTCTGCGGCAACACGCATACCTTACTTTCGTGAGTCAGGTGAGGAAGGGGCCGAGCGATGCGAAAAAATGACCCATAATCCCCCGGCCCCTTACCTCTCCTTCTTGTGTTCCATTACCGGTTGCAGCGAAAATCGGGGTTGTTGCGGAACTGCTCAAAATACAGCCGAAGCGCGGCTGTGAGCTTGTCGCTTTGTGCTTGATTGCCCGCTTGCGAGCCGTCGCATCGCGCCTGCCCTTGCGCGTCAAAGGAAAGACTACCCGCGCACCACGCAAGAGAAAGATAAGAGGTGGTTGTTGCCATCAGTGGGTTTCCTGTCGCGCTGTCGGCCAAAGCGATCGCAAGGCCCGAAAGCGGTCCTTGATAGAGCGTTGTTTCGTTGTTGTTGAGGATATGGTCGCCATTGTCCATCCACGCCGCAACCGACAGCAGGGAATCGAGCTCTCCCTGCGTGGCGTCATCCCCCAACTCTGTTTCCGGATCAGTGAGCGTGTTTTCCTCATCGGCAACATCCTGCACAGTAAGGCATGCCCACGCGTCGTTGTCGTGGATATGGAGTGAAATGGTGTTCATTCCCCAATCTTCCGGCTTCACATCTGTAAACCAGAAAAAGCGTTCATTTTCGCCGAGGTCTTTTTCATCCCAGAGGGCGCATGTGCCCGCCATATTGGCAAAATACCCTTGGCACTCTCTATCAATGACGAGTTTAAAGAAGACGCCCGCCGGGCCGCTTTGGTTGGTCACAACAATAGTGAGCGTATTAGCGCCTTGGTTAATCAGATTTGGCGCAATGGAATACACATCTTCAGTGGCGCTCGTAAAGTTCGTGGTGTCGCTGCTCGCCCCGATGGGGTTGCCGTTGAGGCTAACGCTGTAGGTATTGTCGGCGGCAATGTAGAGGGTGGCGCCTTGCGCCGCACCGTTGAAGTTAAAGGTGCGAGTGAATGTGTGTGTCTCGCCATTACCCTGATTGGCGCTTCCTGCGTTCGGATCGTCCCAGAGCCAAAACGCGCCAGTGGTGTCGCCGTCAAGATCGGCAGTCCAGTTGGGATGCGGATTGGTAATTTGGGCCGCTGGCCCGTTGCCGTCAATTACCGTGTTGCTATCGCTCACCACCACATTTTCGCAGCCGCCAGTTGTGCACGGCGCGCCGTTGTAGACGGCGTAGGTGTGGTCGATCTTGGCGTCAATCGATCCGGCAACGAAAATGTTGCCTTCGGAAGTTTCCGTATCAGAGAAGAAAGCGCCGGTGCCGGCCGCGATCGTCGCGCCAACAGCAACAAGGAGCGCGCCAGAGAGAACAACTCTTGAAAGTGAAGGAGCCATAAGCATTGGATTATGTGTGGATAAGTAATTGGATAATGCCCCATGTGATGCTAGTTTTGCGGGAACGGCATTACCTTGAACGGCAGGTAGTCAACCGTGTTAGAGGCCGGGTTCACAAACACATCATTCGTTGGGTCCGTGTCGCCCCACCAGTTGTTTTCTGCGTTTAACATAGCAGCAGAAGGTACGCCCGAAGAATCACCGTAAAGGAGAGTTTCAAGGTTGTTGTGGTTGATGCGGATGCCCGCGCCGTCCACATTCGCTTCCACCTGCACGCCGAAAACCGGGGTTGCCATTCCCATGATATGGTTGCGCTCCACGCGCACACCGGTCGTCACCACCGCCACTTTCCCGTCCAGCGCCACACCGGCGCCCCAACCGCCCCCTGTTGTCAGGTTTTGGATGGTATTGAATTGAATGAGCACATTGTCCAGCGCACCAACCGTTTGCACGCCGTAGGTACCTTTGGCGTCCACCGCCTGAATGCCGCTAATCATGTTGTGTTTGATAGTGATATTACGGAAGGTGGTGCCGGAGTTTGCCTCAGTCCAAAGTTGAACACCCTTTACAGAAGCATTGCTTCCGCTTGCTGAGGCAATGGGCCCCACCACATTGTGCGTAATCGCGACATCTTCAATATTACCTCCGCCGATGGTTTGTGCCGGGCTGACGCGCACACCGGCAACTTGTGAAGCTGAAAGCGGGGCCGAAGCAAGCACCTTAAGACCTTTCAGCGTCACATTGCTGGAAGTTACGAGGATGATATCGGAGATGTTTCCGCTCGCTGATACGACAGCCGCATTCGGCCCCGAAGGATCATGAAGTCCTACAATGGTAAGCGGCCGCGTCACCGCAAAGTGGCTGTAGGACCCCGAATCAACGCACACAACACTCTCATCCGGCACATTTTGTGTGTCGGCAATCGCTTGAGCAATGTCGGTGTAGCCTGTATTACCATCATCATCCACCTCAACATCGCATCGTTCGGGGTGCGGATACTCCTTCCCAAGCACGGAGCCAACCGGCTGGGTAAAGGTTGGTTCCACGGCGCCCGCACAAACAAATTCGCCGTTGTGTCGCGCCTGCTCGGCGTAGAAGGTGACATTGAGCATCACCTTGTCGGTTTGCGGCGCGTTGTCGATGTGAGAGCCGTCGCAGCTAAACCCCGTCCCGCGCGTAAGGGGTCCTTCTGTTGCCAGCCCGTCCTGGGTAACAGGATTAAGTGAGATCTCGCCGAAGCACCAACCTTTGCCTATGGCGTGCTCTACCCCGGGCTCGACTGGGCCGTTCGTGTTCCAAATATTCCCCGTGCTGTCGGCAAGCGTAATTGGAAGCTGCATACCCACCGGTGCATCGCCAAGGCGCGCAAGGGTAATAACTTCTTCATCTGACTCAAGCACATTGTCGCCGTCATCTGCCCACCACAACACCGATAAGTTCTGCGCCAACTCACCGTTGAGCGTTCCGTTCGGATCACACGAAGGATCGTCTTCCAACTCCGGATCATTGCAGGTCGCATCACGATTATCGGTGACGGTAACATAGCCGCACAACCACGCCGGGTTAGTGTTGACTGTGAGACGAATGGTGTCTTCTCCGTAGTCGCCCGGTTTCACATCATTAAAGTTGAAGAATAGCCCCAAAGCGTCGTCGTAGCCCCACGAAGTGGAGGGAGAAGCAGCAAGGTTGCCTGCGGCGTTTGTCGCGTAGCTCGTGTTCGCCACCTTGAGATCAATTTCTCCCGCGGCAAAGGTGTTACCTTCGGATGTTTCGGTGTCGGAGAAAAAAGCCCCTGTCGAACCGACAACAACGCCGCCTATACACACAACAGAAACGACGGCTAAGAGCAAACGCGTGCGAAAAATCATACTAAGCCAAAAGTTAGCCCTGTTTATTACGCGCGCAAAGCGGACAACAGCCGCCGAACATTGCGCAAACGAGCGAGCGTAACCCTGACTAATAATGTGGTAAGGGACTCCACAAATTAATGCGCGATCTACAAAAATCAGCCAATCTTAGCGAAGAATAACTTGATTGCCCGCGAACACAAGAGCGCAAAACCAATACACAACACAAGTCTTTTATCGTCAAAAATAACCTAAAATGGAAAAAATAAAAGACAATATATTGTCTTTTATGTTTGAGCACAACGAATACCATTGTTGAAGCCCTAGAAACATAATTGAAATTTTTCAAAATAAATAAAGAAAAAATGTTTTTCCAATTTTCGTTGGATATGTCTTTTAATGTGTCTTATAAGTCCGCCACTTCCCATCGGCCATCATCAATCTCTGTCGGCTTGAATCGCTCTTTCTTCCGCGGGAATCGTGAAGCGACTCCTGCGATGACAAGGAAAAGTGATGGTTTTTTATTTGCATTTTTGCCAAGAAAAAGTGTGGTATGCTGGAAATGTATGCCCATTTCCCCCTTGTTTCTCAAACCATTTGACCCCGCCGAGCATGAGGAGCCGTTGTACGCCAAGTGGGAAGCTGCAGGCCTGTTCCACCCTGAGACATTGATTGAAAAAGGCCTGCTTCGGGAAGATGCTCCACCCTACACCATCGTGCTCCCCCCGCCAAATGTAACGGGAACCCTCCATGTTGGGCACGCCGCGATGCTCGCTATTGAAGATGTGCTCGTGCGCTTCGCGCGCATGCGGGGCTACCGAACGCTGTGGGTTCCCGGAACTGATTCCGCAGCCATCGCGACTCAATCAAAAGTGGAAAAACAGCTCTTGAAAGAGGAAGGCGTTACCCGCCACGACCTTGGCCGCGAAGCCTTCTTGGAGCGCGTCAATGCGTTCGCAAAAGCGAGCGAGCAGACAATACTCAACCAATTGCGTCGTATGGGCGCGTCGTTAGATTGGCAGAGATACGCCTACACCCTTGATGACCAGCGCTACAAGGCGGTAATAACGGCGTTTGTGCGGATGTATGAGGCGGGACTTATCTATCGCGGAATACGCATCGTCAACTGGGACTCCAAAGGACAAACAGTGGTATCGGATGACGAAGTGGAATACACCGAAGAAAATACCACGCTCTACACCTTCCGCTACTGGAAAGACTTCCCCATACCGATAGCGACCGTGCGGCCAGAAACAAAGGTGGGCGATGTGGCGGTGGCGGTACACCCCGACGATTCCCGCTATCAGGCATACATTGGCAAAGTATTTTCTGGCACCTTTGCGGGGACCGAACTTACGATTCGGATTGTTGCAGATGAGGCGGTCAACCCTGAGTTCGGCACTGGCGCGGTGGGTGTTACTCCCGCGCACAGCCAAACCGATTGGGAAATTGCCCAACGCCACAACCTTCCCGTCGTGCAAGTTATCGACGAGCGCGGCAAGATGACGCAGACAGCAGGACCTCTTGTCGCTGGCAAAACAGTACGTCAAGCTCGGGAAGCAATTGTCCAGTGGTTGCGTGAAGAGGGCCTTTTGCTGGAAGAAAAGCCGATCGTGCACCGCATCGGCCGAGCAGACCGCACCGGCGGCATCATTGAACCTCTTCCTAAAGAGCAATGGTTTGTTTCTGTTACCCAGCCTTTTATTCTTGAACGTAGCGAGATCCTCGGCATTCCCGCGAAGGAGCTGGTAACGCTCAAAGACATAATGCGGCTCGCCGTCGAGAAAGGTGGCGTGCGTATTTTGCCCGATCGGTTTACTAAAGTGTATTTCCACTGGATCGACAACCTGCGCGATTGGTGCATCTCCCGCCAAATTTGGTTCGGGCACCGCATTCCTGTTTGGTATTGTGTCGCCGCGTCAAACCCGCAGTGCAAACAACCCATCGTGCGCGCAACGCCGCCAGCAAGGTGCCCCCATTGCGACGGGAAGGTCGTCCAAGACCCCGACACGCTGGACACTTGGTTCTCTTCCGCGTTGTGGACCTTCTCCACGCTCGGTTGGCCCGACGCGTGGGACGACGCGCAACACAAGGCTAAACTAGACACTGATCTTGCCATCTACCATCCGACAACGGTTTTAGAAACTGGCTACGACATTCTTTTCTTCTGGGTTGCTCGGATGATCCTGATGAGCGGCTTTCATCTCGGGCAGGTTCCTTTTTACAATGTATACCTGCACGGATTAGTGCGCGATGAAAAAGGGCGCAAAATGTCTAAATCGCTTGGCAACATTATCGATCCGCTGGATCTTATTGCGAAATACGGCGCGGATGCGGTACGCCTTTCTCTGGTGGTCGGCATCGCGCCCGGCAACGACATCAAACTCTCTGAACAACGCGTCAAAGGTTACAAGCACTTTGCCAATAAGGTATGGAACATCGCGCGCTTTGTCTTGGAGCGAACAGATCCGTTTCCAAAAGACCAACCCTTGACGGAAGAAGACCAAGCCCTGGCGCGGGAGCGCGATGAAATGCTTGCCTCAGTGACGGAAGATTTAGAGGCGTTTCGCCTTCACCTTGCGTCAGAAAAACTCTACCACTACACTTGGCACCGCCTTGCCGACGAAATCATAGAAGAGAGTAAGCCGATTCTCGCGGGAGAAGACGCGAGTCGCGCCGCGTCGCGCGCACGCCTCTTGTACGAAACACTGCACACCCTCGTCCGTGCCCTGCATCCTTTCGCCCCCTTCGTGACAGAAGCTATTTGGCAAGAGGGAAATCTTGGTGGGGAGGAGCATCCTTGGCTTATGACGGCCCCCTGGCCCGCTCGCGAAGCGTAGCGCACAAGGCGAGATATGGACGCTTCGTGGTATGCTGCTGCCCTGCCCATTGCGAGCGCGTTTGTTGGCGGGTTTCTCCCCGCGATGGTGTGGTTGTGGTTTTTTCACAAAGAGGATCGCCATCCTGAGCCGAAAGCAATAGTCGCTCTTGCTTTTGTGGCAGGTATTACCGCTGTGGTGCCGGCGCTTTTGCTTGAGCGCGCCATTTTACCTTTTACCGAACAAGACACCACAGCCGTCACCGAATTTTCCCCAACGGCGGCAACTTTGCTCGCGTGGGCAATAATAGAAGAGGCACTGAAATGGTTTTTGGTGTGGGCGTTCGTGCTGTGGCGCAAAGCAGTGGACGAACCGTTAGACATTCCCCTTTATCTCATCACAAGCGCGCTTGGATTTGCCGCGGCAGAAAATATGCTGTTTCTATGGGGCCCGTTCACGGAAGGAATGGGCGGCGTTGCTGTTCTGCAAGGGAGCTTGCGCTTTATGGGCGCCACACTGTTGCATGTGACCGCAAGCGGCATTTTAGGCATCCTCCTTGCCGTAAGCGCCTACAAACCAAGGCCGCTCCGACGTTTGTGGTTCTTTGGCGGATTTGCGACAGCAGTTGGGGTGCACCTTTCGTTCAATCTTGCCCTGCTGCACCTTTCATGGATTCCTCCCGTTGTTGTGTTTGCGGCAGTGTGGCTCTTGATTGTCTCGTTACTCGCCGGGCTAGAATACACCAAACGCTCTCCCCTTATCAACAGGCCGTGGCGCTTCCGCAAGCGCAAACCTGTGGTATACTGATAAAAGCTAGTGCGTGTTACCAAACTGATAACTATCGAATCTATGGGCCGTTCATCATTTTGGAGCCGACTCACGGGCGCTTTCGAGGAGGAAGAACCGCGGGGAGCGCAAGATGTCTCGGGAAGTGATCCCTACGAGTACCCGCGTGCGGAAGAGGTACCTTCCCGTGCTCATGCTTATCCTCAACGCTCCATCCATCCTTACCATAGCGAACCCGCCTATGAGGCGGAAGCATATCGACGCATCACCCCAATGGAAGAAGAGCCCCAAGGGTTTGCTGAGGAAACGCCAGAGGAAGAAGAGGGGGAATTAAGCGTGGATTTGTATGAAACTCCCGATGAGTTGATCGTCAAGGCGATTGTCGCGGGCGTAAAGCCGGAAGACTTAGATATTGCTATTTCGCGCGATCTCATCACGATTCGCGGGAGCCGCCTTTCCGGCCGCGAGGTGGAAAACGGCCAGGTACTCATGCAAGAAGTGTTTTGGGGCGCCTTCGCAAGAACGCTGTCTCTACCATCTGAAGTTGATATTGAATCAGCGCAAGCAACGGTAAAAGACGGCGTTCTCACCATCCGACTGCCAAAAATTGATAAGTATCGCCAGCGTAAAATCAAGGTAAAAACGCTATAAGACAAACCGCGTGTTCTCAGCGTATTGTTGCGCGCAGAACAGAGTTGCGTGGTTGTCGTGGCTCCCGCCCCAAGCACCCGCTCGGGGCGGGAGCGATTTCTCTCATTTTCGCTCGCGTAAGGCTTGTTTGAGCGAAGCGATAAGGTTGACATCACGGGGCTCCACGCCTCTTGCGCGGGCAACGAGAAACCCCGCCCACGCGCCGACAAAAACAACTCCCCACAGCCCTGCTGAACCGACATCCTGCGCACCGATACGGTGCGTGCTAACTCCTTGTTCCTCAATCAGCGCGCGCGTCAGCTCAACGCGTCGCGCAATGCGCTTGTCTATTCCTTCTTCGGGAACAAGGAACAGGGCGGCGATTTTTTGAGAGGAAATCGCCCACGCTTCCTGCGGGGCGTCAAAGCCTTCTATATCGTTGTGGTTCATTTCCGGGATTTCCGCGTCCCATGCCAATGTCTTCCCCGTTTCATTGAGAAAAATTTTCCAAAGATGCGCGACCGCTCCATACGGGTGGGGGGCGTACACCGCGGCAAACCTACCCGTGATGAGCGAAGCAACCCGTTGCGCAGCCTTCGCCGCGTCCACTTGCCCCAACGTTTCCCCCACCAAGCGAAGATCTTCCAGCACATCCTCCCACCCGGCAAGCGCGGCGATCGCGCGTGCGCTCCACCCAAGCGCAAGCCGCGGCTGCATACCCGGCGGATGCGGCATTTCAACGAAGGGGGCGTCGGCTTTTTGAGCGAGTTCAAGGAGTGTACCGCCAGAAGCTGCCACCGCCACCGGCAATCCCGACCGATAGGCGATATGCCAAGCGTCAAGAGTCTCTTCCGTCTCCCCCGAGTAAGAAGAAAGGATAATAAGATCGAAATAATACGCCCATGGCGGAATTCCATAGGAGTTGTGCACCCGCACTTCCCGTGTGTCGCCTCGCGCCGCAAATTGCGCCGCCAGCAAGTCCGCGGCAAGGTGCGACCCTCCCATACCGCACACCAACACACGCTGTGCGCGCGCGATGCGCCCTCCTTCTTCTCGCCTCGGGTCCCAAAGAAATTGTTGAGGAAATTGTTGGAGTATCTTTTCCATACAAAGAAAATAATGAGAGGCAAGGTAAGCGGTGTTGTAAAGGTTTGTGAAGGCATGGCCGCACGTTCCTGGTTTCTCATTGCGGGGCGCGCTCGGCCAAGCTTAGCGAATGCTCTGACTTTTCGCGCACGAACGCCGCGTAATCATCCTGAACTCTCTGGCTGGTCGCGACAGCAACAACAGAAATATGCGTGGGGTTGTGCTCCGATTGCATGCGCGCAAGCGCCGGCCACAGGCGCGAAAGAGCGAAATCCCCCGTCGCCCCCATAAGGATGAATGTCGCGGGAAGCTTCTGGTGAAGCATCACGCCTATTGTACGCCCTTTCCCCTGTTTCCGCATTAGAGCGTATTCTGCTGCTATGCTCAAACCGATGGCGTTCCAGCGCCAGACACGCAAGGCGTTTACGCTTATCGAACTTTTGGTTTGTCATTACAATTATTGGCACCATTTCCTCAGTCGTGCTCACAAATGTCAATAGCGCTCGCACAAAGGCGAAAGCGGCAAAATTAGTTGCGGATACGAAGCAAATCGAAAAAAGCGCTTGCTATGTGGGCGATCGACGAAGGACGCTCGTTGTGGTGGCATGAAGACACCTGGGGCACCCCCATAGATGAGCCTGAAATTGATTGGATGGTGGAAAATACGCAGTTGGGGCAATACCTCCCGCCGGGAGCATCCATAGAAACGAATCGTTATGTGTACGACAACGACGACGACACCTTCGACGCCGATGACGACGGTTGCGCCGACTCGATGCTATGGCGGGGCGTCTCCCTCAATATTTGGGATCAAAAACTGCTTGATGTCATTGAAATAGCCGATGAAATTACCTAAAACAGCGAAGGGTCTCCCTGTGGGCATCTGGGGTGGGACGTCGCCGGAGGGAGAGGCTATTACATCAGCTATCACCTCGGCAACAACTCCAACGATATGACGTTTTAAGCAACAAAGCAGGCGCGGAAAGCCGCCGCAACTTCCCACCCACAGCTTTTCTCCTCCGCGTCAGGTGGTTTAATAAAAGTAAAAAACCGCTTCTGCTCGATAGCGTTCGGCTGTAAAAACAAGGGGCGCGCATCCCCACTTATCAGGTGCCTGGGGTCGGACTCGAACCGACGACGCCGGGCTCTTCAGGCCCGCGCTCTAACCAACTGAGCTACCCAGGCTTTTTTAAAAGTATAGCGCATTTCCGGTGTGTATGCAAAAAACAAGAGGTAGCCACGTCAGTTGTCCCACCCCAGTGGACTTCACTTTTGCCGAAATATCTCTGTGCTTTTTTTATGAAAACAAGCCACCTGGCGGAAGCGGAGTGATCATCAACAAGCAAGCTGTTTGGGGCTAGCGCCGACAATACACTTGAGCCGCGTCATTTACTCCTTGTTTGAAAAACATGTGATACACAGGACTGTCAAGAAACTTCTGGACCAAACCACAATTAGAACCATTGACTATAGACTGCCATCCCGTAGCATATATCACCATGCCAACCTTATCACTCCAACGCAAACTCGGATCGTTCCAAAAGCTTTCAAGATGCGACCGCGGACCGTCGAGAGGGAGCGTTGCTTCTGGCGTTAGAGGTTGATCGATCGTGTTCCTCCGCCCACTCTGGATTTCGCGAAGTTGGCTTTCCACATCCGACTTAAACCTCTCCATTATTCGTTTGGCTTCCGCTATCAGTTGCTGATGCTCTCGTTCTAATTCCCTTTTATCTCGCTTACGCTCGTATATGTTGTCTTTGTTCTCTTGTTGCTTTACAATGATCACATCAAAAGCTTCCCGACATAGGCTCCTTCTCTGTTGTCCTGCTCGCCACCCGCCACTCGTATCGCCTTGTACAGCTTCACAAACTACATCTCGCACTTCTCGCATCACCCGAGGAGAAGAGCATCCACTCAATTCAAGCGCGAGTGCCGCAACCATGAACATCTTAGTTAAGCTAGACAGATTCTGTCCAGCTTCACTCATAACTTTTGAGAGAACTTCGGTAATGCGTTGCGTAAACCGCTCCGGCAATTGCGTGATCTTCGGTTCGGTTACGGGATGTGCTCCGCCATCAAGCGGGGTTGAAAAAGCTTCTCGCGAACGAGGGAAGAATTCCTTCATATGTTCATACGCTTAGAACATTCGTTTCCTCATCCTCTGTGTGCGCGACAGCAGCACACCGCATTATCTTGCCAAGATTTGCAGTCGCGTCTTCCCACAACTTCACATCTTGCGCTTCCATAGCTTGGCGCATTTTTCGCGCTACGGCGATCAGAGGCTCCCCCACCGCAGGTGACACCTCCCCCACCAAGCGCCATGCGGCGCATGGATCGCCGGGAAAGAGCCTTTCTGTTAGGAACTGGCGATCGGGGTCATTGAGGCGGGCTTTTTGCGCCCATCTGTCTAACGCGCTCGCGCATTCTTGGACCTCCTTGCTGTTTGAAGAATATTGCGCGTGCGCCGTGCTCCGGTGCGTGTCGGAACCCGCTCCGACACCCTTTCCCTCCACAACGCCCCCCCGCGTGTCATCGCTCCCATCGTGAACCATTAAAGATATTCTACCAGTTCACGCCCGCGGGTCAAGAGTGTTGCCTATCGCCACAAAGGTGTATACTAGGAGGCGTTATGAGATAACGCACAGAGATGTATGGCTTCAGTCGTTATTTACACTTCCCCAACCTGCCACTTTTGCCATATGGCAAAGGAATTTTTCGCGGAGCACAATGTGGAATACGAAGAGCGCGATGTTGCGTCTAACCCCGAGTTCGCTCGTGAAGTCGTGGAGCGCAGCGGGCAAATGGGGGTCCCTGTTGTCTTCGTGACGAAAAATGGCGGAGAGGAAGAAATGGTGGTCGGCTTTGATGAGGCACGCCTGCGAGAGGTGCTGAACATTCAAGAGTAGGCGCTTTGTGGGTCTTGCTGGCTACACACACCGCGCGCGCCTAAAGGCGCGCGCGGTGTGTGTTTGTGGTATAACAATGCAAAGCCCCCGTAGCTCAATGGATAGAGCAGCTCCGTCCTAAGGAGAAGATGTGGGTTCGATTCCTGCCGGGGGCACCAACGCAAGGAGGCGGACGCGGAGCGTTCGCCGACTATGCGGTTGATAGCCCCCGCGGGAAGCGAATGAGGCGCAGCGGGTCCCCAAACCGAAGGTTTGGGGCTGCGCCGAAGCCGGGGTCGCGAGTTCTTAGCCGCAGCGAGCGCGGAGCGCGAAGCGAGGACTTAGAACTGGTGACCGATTCCTGCCGGGGGCACAAAATCAAGGAGTGCGCGGCGAAGCGTCGTGCGACTATGATTTTGTGGTCCCCGCAGAAAGCAAACTGAGCGCGCCACGAAGTCGCTTCGCGCGAAGCGCGGGGCGGGCACGCGAAACCAGTGTCGCGAGTTCCTAGCAGATGAGACGCCGCAGGTGGCGAATCTGCTGAGAACTGGTGACCGATTCCAGCCGGGGCCACCAGCGCAAGGAGGCGACGCGCAGCGTCCTGCGACTCTGCGCTGGTGGCCCCGCAGGAGGCGAACTAGGACGCAGCGGATCCCCAAACCCCCGCTGGGAGATGCGCCGAAGTCGAGGTCGCGAGGTGTGA
>RFKD01000001.1 GCA_003694545.1 Candidatus Parcubacteria bacterium
GCACGCTGGACAGCTCTACGCAACGATATTGAACGTGAGCATCCGAATGCTCGCTTAGCTGACCGACTGCATGCCGATCGTCAAGAGCGCAATGCAGCACTTGGCGAAACATCTGAGGAAGATGATGTACACCCTTGACGCAAGCATCTTTGTTCGAGACCTCAACCCCGTGATCCCGATCATCTGGTATGCCATACGCTACTGGAACGTCTTGTCACAAAAAATGTCCCTATCATTGTGCCATTATTGTTAATCGCTGAAGTAGCCGGTGTTCTCAGCCGTGAGCTACGTGATCCAATGCGCGGCCGTACTGCCGTCACATTACTCCAAGCGCTCCCCAACTTACTCTGGTTACTCTTGATGAAACACTGGCCGAAGAAGCCGCAGAAATCGCAGCTGACCGTGGGCTTCGTGGTGCGGATGCAGTCTATGTTGCTGTCGCACGTCGACATCGGTGTATTTTGATTAGTTTGGATCGAGAGCAGCGTGAGCGGGGAGCAGCAGTTGTTCCAACCCAAACCCCAACGGCCACTCCAACTGCAGAACCACCATCACCGTTCTGCCCGCAAGGCGATCAAAGCTGTCAAAGCTCCAACCCCAACGGTTCAATGTATAGCGTATTCATCCCCATCGTGATAAAGCCATAATCACGTTACTCATTGATCTGTTCTCTTAGTGTTATCGCCCAATCCTCGTTTCGTCCACAGAGTTACAAAATTTAGCCTCTCCGTGTATTGTCCTGAAAGGAAGAAGTGGGATTAAGTAGATGAACCATGGGTTTCGTGCCGCCAAGCTCTGCTTGGTAAGGTCTGACGTAAGATTAACAACACGAGACCAATTCTCGTGAATCTTCGTTCAAAGATAAGACTAATAAACGGTAATTGGTGCTTAAGGGGGATTGTTTTTTAGCAAGATTTATGTTATAAACAGATTAAGTAGCTTCATCGTTGTGCAAGTCACATCGAAAGGGCAAACCCGCCGTGAGACGGAGACGCAAAGCTGAGGGTCTATTCCTCAAGAGAAATAGATAGTCTGGCTGCCGTGGGTGTTCATGCTAACGGCAGTTTTTTTAAACTGTCACCCAATTCGATAGTTTCAAGTTAATAAGGAGGTCTGAATGAAAGAAAGGGTGGGGTATCTTTTCCTAGCGGTGATCATCGCCTTAAGCGGAATGATGATCCTCGCAGGAGTAGCTTCAGCGTCATCGAATCTTGAACCAGCAAGCCCAGATTGTTGGAACACCATCACGATCAAGAAAGTCACGGAACCGGCTGGAGGCACGGGATTTGACTTTACAATTCGATGGGGAAGCTACATAGATAGTTTCACACTGAACGATCAGCAAACAAAAAAATACACTCCTAACAGCCATAGCGTTTTTACCGTTACAGAAGCAGTTAAAGCAGATCATTATTTGAAAAACATCTCTTGCAACGGGCCAACAGGCGCTCTTTTTAACTATGATTTACAAAACCGACGCGTCATCATCGATCTTAAAACAAATAAGGTTGATGGAAATATTACCTGCACTTTCACGAACACTCGTTACGGTAAGATCACGGTTTATAAATTCGAAGACCTGGATAATGATGGACAATGGGACAATGAAGAATCACCCTTGAGCGACTGGGAATTTGATTTATCTGGACCGAAGACAGGCAGTGGAAAAACAGACAGCAACGGAAAACTGATCTTCGAAAACTTGATTTCCGGAGAATATACCGTCACAGAAAACCTCGAAGATGAATATACTTCAACCACGGGATTGATGCAAAATGTCACCTTGAACCCGAATGGCGCTGAAACGCTTTACTTTGGCAATCGACGCTTTGCGATGGATTACGGCGATTTACCCGGCGCCTATGGTCTGACCCTATTCTCTGAAAGCGGTGCTCGCCATCTACCCCTTGAACAAGGAGACGTTTGGCTTGGTACAAACCGAGATGTCGAGTACGATGGTAAGCCCCATAACGATGCTGTGGGGGATGACAATGATGCAACCAATGACGAAGACGGTGTAGTGCGTGGAGCAACTTGGGGGGGTGGCATGGGAGTGATCATGGTCACCGTCAACGGCCCTTCTTGTTTGATGGGTTGGGTTGACTATGCAACCGTAACCGAAACGCTTCCCACAAACTTGTTCAAGGAATTCGGGTTTGATTACAAATTCACCGATAATTTCGACAAAGATGGAAACTCATTTTCCGAGAAAGTGATTGATAACCTTCTCCTAACCTCCGCCGGCACGCATGAGATTACATTCCCCTTGCCCACAGATTTCGGCGGCGCCAGTGTCTTTGCCCGCTTCCGGCTCTCACCTGCCATTCCGGCAGACGGTAGCGAGGCATTGAACCCTGTTGCAGAGAACAATGGAGCATATCGCTGTCCATCCGTTGGGCTTACAGGCCTTGCACACGGCGGTGAAGTTGAAGATTATGTATGGACATTTGGACCCACTGCTATCAAAATCAAACAGATCAATGCCGTTCAGCAACATTCAGCTCTAAGTTTTGGGTGGGGCTTAATTGGTATTCTGATCAACCTATCCGCTTTGTGGTTCATTAAACGCCGACGGAAATAGGATAAGAAAGGAGAAAACGATGTACGAGCGAGAACAAAAGGTTTATATCACCCCTGCGATTGTTTTGGAGCTAGAATTAGAAACACGCGCCGGATCATCTTTGGGAGAAGTTTTTGAGGAGCTTTTTGAAGAAGAATAGTCCAAAACGGTAATGTGATCGACCTCCTGTAAGAGACTTATCTTGCAGGAGGTTTTCATTTTACAAGGATAGAGAGATACCTCACGTTGCAGAGAATGTCGATTACTCTTGGAGAAACCATCACCCTTA
>RFKD01000063.1 GCA_003694545.1 Candidatus Parcubacteria bacterium
CTTTATTTTTAGAAGTAGTTAAGAACGACTCTCTTATGCAATCCCCCTCCTCGCACGGCACTATTACTCCGCCCCAGCGCGCCCATCACGGAGCGAAGCATCAGAAGTATCACGAGCATAAGAAGAAGGGAGCGCATAGTTCCGCCCAGCCGGTTGTCGCCCGTGTGCAGTTTGTGCGCAAGCGCGACGGCAGGATTGTTGCGTTTGACCGCAACCGTATTGTGCGCGCCATCAGCAAGGCTATGCTCGAGGTGGGAGAAGGGAAGCTTCCGGAAGACGCTGAGCGCCTCGCGGATGTTGTGATTCGGAAGATCAATCGTCACTTTAGCGAGCAAGACCGGCCTGATGTCGAAAACATTCAAGATCTTGTGGAAGAAACCCTTATTCTTGAGGATTTCCCCAAAACCGCAAAAGCATACATCATTTATCGTCACGAACGCGCGAAGGTGCGATCAAAAACTCGTGCTATTCCCGAGCATGTGCACGAGCTCGTCGCAGAAAGTCGCAAGTATTTCCGCAATCCGCTCGGCGAGTTTATTTTCTACCGCACCTATTCACGCTGGATTCCTGAAGAGGGCAGGCGGGAGACATGGATTGAGACGGTTGACCGCTATGTTGATTTTATGAAAGAAGTCCTCGGCGACTATCTTTCGGAAGAAGAATATATGGAGGTGCGTGAAGCAATTCTTACCCAACAAGTAATGCCGTCCGCGCGGTTGTTGTGGTCGGCAGGCAAAGCTGCGCGCACCAACAATGTGACGGCTTACAACTGCTCGTTTATCGCGCCGACGCGCATTGAGGATTTTGCCGAGTTAATGTTTCTTTCTATGTCGGGGGCGGGCGTTGGGTTTTCTGTTGAAAGCCAGTTTGTGCAACAGCTGCCGATTGTCGCGCGGCAAACGGGGCGCAAACTGCCAACGCACATTATTGAAGACAGCAAAGAAGGGTGGTGCGATGCGCTCACGATTGGTCTCAAAGCCTGGTGGAATGGGGTGGATATCGACTTTAACTATTCCCAGATTCGCCCGGCGGGCGCGCCACTGCGCACAATGGGCGGGCGCGCGTCGGGGCCCGAGCCTCTGCGGCAGTTGATGCAATTTGCGCGCTCACTCATCCTCTCGCGTCAAGGGAAACGACTCACTCCACTCGATGTGCACGACATTTGCTGCAAGATTGGCGAGGTGGTGGTTGCCGGGGGGGTCCGGCGTACGGCGCTCATTTCCCTTTCGGACTTGGACGACGATTTGATGCGCCACGCGAAAGACGGAATGTTTTACATTACTCACCCGCATCGCGCGATGGCAAACAACTCCGCGGTATACAACAGCAAGCCTACCCCCACGGAATTTCTCGACGAATGGCTCGCGCTTGCCAAAAGCGGCACGGGCGAGCGAGGACTTTTTGCGCGCGGCAACCTGCCGAACCACATGCCTGAGCGGCGCTTGCGGCGCAATGAAGGCTGGCTTGAATATATGGGGACCAATCCGTGCGGCGAGATTGTCCTGCGCCCCAAGGAGTTTTGCAACCTGTCTGAAGTAGTTGCGCGCCCCAATGACACTCGTGAGACATTGGTTCATAAGGCGCGAATCGCCTCACTTTTGGGAACGTACCAGTCGATGCTGACCAACTTCCCCTACCTTTCTTCGGAGTGGGCAACCAACTGCAACGAAGAGCGCCTCTTGGGCGTTTCCGTCACAGGGCAGTGGGATTCGGAAGCAGCTCGCAACCCCGAGACCCTTGCCGCGATGCGGGAAGCGGCCGTGGAAGCCAACCGTTACTACGCGCGGCGCTTTGGTATTAACCCTTCGTTGGCGGTTACTTGTGTGAAGCCTTCCGGAACTGTTTCTCAGCTTGTGGATGCTTCCTCGGGAATGCATCCGCGTCACGCGCCGTACTACATTCGCCGCGTGCGCATCTCGGCGACCGACCCGTTGTTCCATATGTTGCGCGATGCGAAGTTCCCCTACAAACCAGAAGTGGGCCAAACGGAAGAGAACGCGACGACTTTTGTATTGGAGTTTCCGGTGAAGGCGCCCGCGGGTTCCACCTTCAAGGACGATTTGCGCGCTCTTGAACAGCTGGAACACTGGAAAATGGTGAAAACGCACTACACCGAGCACAACCCCTCTGTGACCGTTTCGGTAGGTGATGATGAATGGCTCGATGTGGCAAAGTGGCTCTACGACAACTGGGACATGGTCGGTGGTCTCTCGTTTTTGCCGCGCGATAACCACGTGTATCAACTTGCGCCTTACGAGGCCATTAGCGGAGAAGAATACGAACGGCGCGTTGCAGAGCTCCCGGAGGTGGATTTTGCCAACATTATGGCGTATGAGAAGCAAGACGAAACGGTTGGCGCTAAGGAGCTTGCCTGCTCTGCTGGGACCTGCGAGATTGATGTGAACACAGCAGATTTGCTGGTAGAATCTTCAGGCGCTAATGAAACAGAAAAGAAATAACGCACGCAACCATCTTGCCGCGGGATCTTCTCCTTCTTCAAGCGTGGTGTTTCTCGTCCACGGCAATGGGAAAGGGAAGACTACTTCAGCGTTTGGGCAAGCACTGCGCGTGTGGGGTGGCGGCGGCAAGGTTGCCTTCTACCAGTTCATTAAATCGTCCCGTTGGCGAACGGGCGAGGCGCAGGCGGTTGCCGCGCTTAAGAGTTCACGTTTTCGCCTCGTGGTGGGCGGCAAGGGATTTGTTGGTATTTTGGGCGACACTTTGCCACGAGAGGCGCACGCAAGAGCGGCGCACCGGACGCTTGAGCGCGCTGCGGCAGCCGCCCGATCCGGACGTTGGGATTTAGTGGTCCTTGATGAGGTGTTGGTAGCGGGTTCGCTTGGGCTGATTGATCCTGCCGCTGTTGTACGGTGCGTTCGCGAGCGTTCATCGCACACGGATGTGTATCTCACAGGGCGCGCAAGCAAAGAAATTTTGCGTGCCCTTCTGCCGCTTGCGGATGTCGTCACGGAGTGTCGGGAAGTACGGCACATTTTTGCTTCCGGCACGCAGGGGAAACGGGGCCGCGAATACTAACCAACTACGCAACCGGCAACAAACTTCCTTCGGCGGACGCAGAAGCGGTATGCGGCTGGTGCATGTGTTAGGTTTTTTGGATTTAGTCGCAGGCTTTACGGCCGCGGCGTTGTTTTTCGGCTATCCCATTCACAGCTTTTTTGTCGTTGGAGTCGGAGCGCTCATTGCGGGAAAGGGGGTGTGGTTCATTGTGCGGGCGCACGACTGGGGGAGCCTCGTTGATGTCGCGCTGGGGGTGGTTCTTGCGGGGGCGGGGTTTGCGGGATCAATTGCTGCCCCCCTTTACGGGGTTGAAGCCTTGGTTCTCATCGGGAAGGGGGTTATTTCTCTGCGCGCTTGAGGCTTGTGGGCTAGAAGGCGGCGCGCTGGTCGGCGCGGTGGGAAAGTAACGGCGCGCGTGCAACTTTTGCGGCAGGAGACCGCTTGCGTCATATTTCGCATAACCTTTGCCATACCCAAGCTTCCGCATCAGCGTGGCTACGGGGTTGCGCAATTTTAGGGGGATGGGGAGCGCGCCGTAGCGGCGCACATCGGCTTGGGCCGAGCGCAAAGCGTCGTAGGCGCTGCGGTCCTTTTTGGCGCGGGCAAGGTACGCTGCGCCGTGCGCGAGGTTGATGGCGCACTCGGGGTATCCAATGTTACGGCACGCTTCAAATACCGCGTTGGCAACCACGAGCGCTGTTGGCTGGGCAAGACCGATATCTTCGGAAGCAAAAATAACCATTCTGCGGGCAATATAGAGAGGATCCTCGGCCGCTTCCACCATCCGTGCCAAGTAGTAGACGGCGGCATCGGCATTTCCCGCACGCATACTCTTGATGAAGGCGGAAATGGTGTCGTAGTGCTGGTCTTGGGTCTTGTCGTACAACACCGGCCGTTCTTGCGCGACCCGCGTGAGGGTTGCCACATCAACTGTGCCGTAAAGGCGCGCGGCCGCATCAAGAGTGGTGAGCATCACGCGCGCGTCACCTTGGGCGTGCGCAATGAGCCAAGAGGCAGTGTCTTCACTGATTTGCGCGCCCAGCGCTTTTTGCGCGCGTCGGAGGAGTTCGCACAGATCTTGCTCTTCCAAAGGGTGGGTTACAAAAACACGCAATCGCGACAGCAACGGCGCAATGATGCCAAAGCTGGGGTTTTCCGTCGTGGCGCCAATAAGGATGAGCGTGCCGCTTTCCACATATGGCAGAAGGTAATCTTGCTGCGCTCGATTGAAGCGGTGGATTTCGTCAAGCAGGAGGATAGTTGGCGTTTGCGGGTGCTCTTGAGCAGATACGACGACTCTACGCACATCATCTTTCCCTGCTTCCACGGCGCTCAGCTCGAAAAGGTGCGCGCCGCTTGCGCGCGCGAGTACTCGGGCGATGGTAGTCTTACCGCTGCCGGGAGGTCCCCACAACACAAAGGAAAACAGCTCGCCGTGGTCAAGGGTGCGCCGTAGCGGCCCTTCTGGGCCAATGAGGTGCTCTTGGCCCACGACTTCATCAAGCGTCGCGGGGCGCAAGATTTCTGGCAGCGGTTTGACGGCTTTTTTATTCTGAAGAGGCATTGGCAGTACTCTACCTTGCATCGCGTTTGTCGCCAACCCTGCTTGGAGTGTGCTACACTACTGGCACGTTCGCTTGGTAAAGCGCAGTAGAGAGTGTTAACCCGTGTAATGTTTTGTTCGTGTATGGCAAAAGGTTTGTTTCCTTCTCGTTCCTTGTGGCTTTGGGTGGGCGCGGCGGTGGTGGTTATAGGAGCGCCGCTTGCATTTTGGGCGTATTCGATGACGCAGCCGCATCCGTTGGACCCGTTCGCGCAGTGTCTTGCCGACAGAGGGGCCACCTTCTATGGAGCGTTTTGGTGCCCGCACTGCGGGGAGCAAAAAGCAATGTTTGGGCGGGCGCAGCGCCTCTTGCCGTATGTGGAGTGTTCGCCCCCTACGCGCCAAGGCCAGTACCCGGTGTGTGAGGAGGCGGGCGTGCGTGTGTATCCCACGTGGATTTTTGCCGACGGGACTCGGGCAGAAGGGGTGTTGCCGCTCAACACGCTTTCCGAGCGCACTGGCTGCCCTCTGTCGGAAGGGTACGTCCAATAGAGGCGATCGCGCGCTGAGGGCGTTGGTATGGTTCCCTACTGGCTCAATTCTCTTATCGGGTTTACCACGCTGGGATTGGAAGCGGCGCTGGTGGTTGCGCTTGTGCTTTGGGTGGGTCGGTCGCGTTTGCTTGGCGTCGCGCACCTGTTTGCTTGGGTTGGGAAAGGGTGGTGGGCGGTAGCTGTGGCGATTGGGAGTTTGGGCGCGATTGTGATGAGCTTGTATTACGAGATTTCGGGATTCCCCCCTTGTTTTTGGTGTTGGATGGCGCGCGTGTTTTTCTATCCCCTGCCACTTGTGCTCACGGTGGGGTGGGCGCGGCGAGAAGTTGAAATGCTCGCGCCGTATGTGCTTTCGTTTTCGCTTACGGGAATGGGCGTAACATTTTACCAGCACCTCTTGCAAATGGGGGCGGCCTCTGGCGGGGTTTGCGGCGCGGTGGGAGGCATTGATTGCGCGGAGCGGTGGTTTTTTGAGCTGGGGCATATTACTTTCCCGTGGGTGGGGTTTGTGATGTTCTCGTGGTTTGCGTTTTTCGCGTGGGTCGCGCTCCAGTACCATAAACGAGGATACGCTCCATAACCCAGCTCTGGCGGTGGAGGATATGCGCCGCTTCAAAGCGCACACAGCATCGAGGTACCGCGCCGCGGATGACGCGCGCCTTGTGGCGGAAGCGCTCCGCAATAAGGAGGCTTTTGGCGAGCTGTATCGCCGGTATGCCCCGCGGGTTGAGCAATTTGCTAAGCGTCTCACCCGTGACAGGGACGCGGCGCAAGACATCACCCAAGAGACATTCCTGCGGGCGTACCGCGCGCTTGCGCGTTATCGTCCGCGCGTTCCCTTCGCGCACTGGCTGTTTGTGATTGCGCGCAACCTCGTGGTGAGTCGTGCGCGTCGCGAAGCGCGATTTGCCGCTCTTTCTGATGTGCCAGACATTGCCGCCCCCCAGTCGATACCGCACGAAGTTGAACGGTTATGGGCGCTCCAGCGTCTTGCGGCCGCCCTACGCCGCCTTCGACCTCGTGAGCGGGCGCTCCTGCGAGCATTTTACCTGGAAGGGAAGCCGCTGCGTGTCATTGCCTCCGAGTGGGGGACGACGGAAAACGCGGTAAAACTCCTCCTTTCGCGCACGCGTGGTAAGGTGCGCCGTGTGCTCTCAGGGCGGAATTGACACCTTTTTGTTGTTTGAGCGTTATACCTAGTGAGGTCGATGTATTACCAGCCCTGCGAAAGGTAACCCCCAAAGGCGTATGGTGAGATTCCGTCGTATTCGTCGGAGCGACTGGTTTGCCGACCCGTTTTCGGCGCTTGAGGAAATGCGTTCGTTGGTTGAAGAGGCGCTAGCGGGTTCGGGCACCGGGGAGGAGGCGATCACCTCGTTTGTCTTGCCTCCTCTCGATCTTTCCGAAACGGACAGCCATCTTATCGTGCGCGTGGAGGCGCCGGGAATTGATCCTAAGGCGCTCAAAGTGGAGGCCACGGAAGACACGCTCACTGTCGCGGGAGAAATAAAGAACGAAGCGGAAGAAAAAGGCGAGCAGTTTTACCGAATTGAGCGCCAGTACGGATCATTCGAACGCACGGTCAGTTTGCCTGTTCCGATTGACCCGGAGTCAGTTGACGCGTCTTACAAAGACGGCGTGCTGACGGTGCGGATGACAAAGAAACAGCAAGCCGGCCGAAAGAAGGTTGAGGTGAAACTTGATTAGTGTGTTACCATACGATGTGCGCACCTTGAGGTGCGCAGCAGGGGGCCGATCCCTCTGCTGGGCCTCTCAAGAGGCGGCATGGCGCTAACGCGGTTGAAGGAACATGAAGGCAAGGCGCTCAGATTGCCATTACGGGCATTGGTAGAGATAATCGAAATTGAGTATGACGCAAAATCTTTGCGATGTTTGCAAACGCCGACCGGCGGAAATTGTCGTTACTCTTATCCGCAATGGTAGGCGGGAGATGCAGCATCTTTGTCGGTATGATTACGCGGCCTTGCGCCAACGGCAACAGGGACTTTCGCCCTTTTCCTCGCTCTTTGGCGGGATGGGGGTGGGCGATCCTTTTGACGACGATGTGTTGGGTGCCAGCGGTCTTGAGGAATTGGCGAGCAAGCTCGGATTTCCCATCCCGCGGCATCGCGAAGGGATGAGCTTGGATCAATTGCTCACGCAGGAGGCAAAAGAATACATTGAAAAAGCCGGGCAATACGCGGTGGAGCGCGGCGTTGAGGAAGTAGACACGGAGCATTTGCTCTTTGTCCTGCTGAAGCATCCTGTTGTGGATAATATTCTCAAGGCGGCGAAGGTGGATGTTGATCTTCTTGCGCGCACCATTGATGGAGAAGCCCCCAAAGGAAGCGGCAAGAGGGAAGCGCGCGAGATTCGCGTTTCTCCGCGCGTGAAGTTCGCGCTGGAAGAGGCTGTCGGACAGGCGCGCGAGTTGGGGCATGACTATGTGGGCCCCGAGCATTTGCTGTTGGGCTTGGCGCGCGAAGAAGAAGGCTTGGCAGGCTTAGTGTTGCGCCGTCTCGGGACGAACGCCGAGCAGTTGCGGCAAAAAACCATCAAAATTGTCGGCAAGGGGGCGGGCGAAGGACGCGCTGGCAAGAAGAGCCCCACGCCGACCTTGGACCAATACTCCCGCAACCTCACTGAGCTCGCGCGGCAAGGAAAGCTGGACCCTGTGATTGGCCGGGCGGAGGAAATTGAAACCACGATTGAAATTCTTTCGCGCCGAACGAAAAACAACCCCGTTCTCATCGGCGAGCCGGGCGTGGGCAAAACCGCGATTGTTGAGGGGTTGGCGCAGCGCATTGTCGCGGGCGAAGTCCCTGAAGCGCTTGAAGGGCGGCGGGTCGTGGAACTCAACCTCAATGCGCTTGTTGCGGGTTCGAAATACCGCGGAGAGTTTGAAGAGCGCGCGAAGAAAATCCTGGATGAAATCCGAGACCAGTCGGACGAGCTCATTGTGTTTATCGACGAGCTTCACACCATTATGGGGGCTGGTTCTGCCGAAGGAGGGTTGGATATTGCCAACACCTTCAAGCCTGCTTTAGCGCGCGGCGAACTGCATCTCATTGGCGCCACGACTCTCAACGAATACCAAAAGCACATAGAGAAAGACGCGGCCCTTGAGCGGCGGTTTCAACCTGTGTTTGTGGCAGAGCCGACGGTGGAGCAAACCATTGAGATCTTGCGCGGATTGCGCGATCGGTATGAAGCGCACCATAAGGTGCAAATAACCGATGAAGCGATTGTTGCCGCTGCCGAGCTTTCCGACCGCTACATCACCAACCGTTTCCTCCCCGATAAGGCTATTGATCTTGTTGATCAAGCCGCGGCGCGGGTGCGTATTCTTGCTTCGACGGAAAGCAAAGAATTGGCGGATTTGGAAGAGGAGACCCAAAACCTCAAGAAGGAGCTCGCCGCGGCGCAAGCGCACAAAGACTTTACGCTTGCGAACAAGCTGGAGCGAAAGTTGGAGAAACTTGAAGCGCGCCGCAAGGCGCTTGAAGCGGAGTGGAAAAAGGTACGCTCAACCACAACGCCGCAAGTGACCCGCGAGCACATTGCGCAAGTGGTCTCGCGTATTACGGGCATTCCCGTTGCGGAGCTGACACAGGAAGAGCGGGAAAAACTGCTCAAAATGGAAGAACGCATCCATGAGCGCGTCGTCGGCCAAGAAGAGGCGGTCACGGCTGTCGCGAACGCGATTCGCCGATCACGCGCCGGTATCGCGCGGGCGAATCGTCCAATTGCCACTTTCCTCTTCTTGGGGCCGACGGGTGTGGGTAAGACCGAACTTGCCAAAACCATTGCCTGCGTTGTGTTTGGCGACGAGAGCGCGATGGTTCGCCTTGATATGAGCGAGTATATGGAGCGGTTTGCGGTCTCGCGCCTAGTGGGAGCGCCCCCTGGTTATGTCGGGTATGAAGAAGGCGGACAGTTGACCGAGCCGGTGCGTCGCCGCCCTTACACCGTTCTTCTGCTTGATGAGATCGAAAAGGCGCACCCAGATGTCTTTAACATCCTTCTGCAAGTGTTTGATGAGGGTCGGCTGACAGACGCCAAGGGGCGGACGATAGATTTCACCAACACCATCATCATTGCCACCTCCAATATTGGCTCGGCAATGATTCTCGATAATCAGCGCAAACCAGAAGCAGAGCGCTTAAGCTACAAGGAGCTGCGCGACAAACTCCTGCAAGAGCTGCGGCTTACCTTCCGCCCGGAATTTCTCAACCGTATTGACGAGATTATTGTGTTCCACGGGCTCACGAAGGAGCAAACTCGCTCTATTGCCGAGTTGCGGCTTGCGGAAGTGGCACGGCTCGCGCATGGGCAAGGAGTTGTGGTGCGTTTTGACGACAGCCTCATTGACCACCTCGTAGAGAAAGGCTATAGCCCAGAGTTTGGAGCGCGCGAGCTCAATCGCGCGATACAAAACGAAGTAGAAAACGCACTAGCCCGATGGATGCTTGCAGGTGATGTCGCGCACGGGGACGAGGTTCTCCTGTGCTACGACGCGAAAAAGGGCGTACTCTTCGAGAAGGTTTCAACCACCGATGCGCCTCAAAAAGGAAAAAGTAACGCCGGGCCGCGTAAGCGCGGCTAAAGGGTAAAGATGGCGTCGCCCTCTCCTGCCTGCGGCCTCAGCCGCGTTGGTAGGGTGTGCCGCGTGGGAGATTAGGCCCTGTTGTGAAGGTGTGCTACAGTGGGAATAATGGGAACAATGCCGTCGGCGGTTGTTGCTGGTATTGCCGTTGCGGTTATTCTTGCCGCGCAAGCGATTGCTCTTGCGGCTCTTGGGCACATCACCATATGCTCGTGCGGTTATGTGAAATTGTGGCACGGCGCGGTTGACACCCAAAACTCCCAGCACCTTTTAGATTGGTACACCTTTTCGCACATCGGGCACGGCATACTCTTTATGC
>RFKD01000064.1 GCA_003694545.1 Candidatus Parcubacteria bacterium
GGGGGGACTGCAGCGCAAGGAGACAAACGCGAAGCGTTTGCCGACTATGCGCCTGCCCCCACGGAAGGACTCGAACTGAGCGCGCCACGAAGTCGCCTCGCGCGGAGCGCGGGGCGGGCGCGCGAAGCCGGGGTCGCGAGTTCTTAGCCGCAGCGAGCGCAAAGCGCGAAGCGAGGACTTAGAACTGGTGACCGAGTCCTTCCGGGGGGACTGCAGCGCAAGGAGACAAACGCGAAGCGTTTGCCGACTATGCGCCTGCCCCCACGGAAGGACTCGAACTGAGCCCAACCCAAAGGTTTGGGGCTGGGCTGAGCTCAGAGCTGCTGTTGGGAACCCTTGCTTATGCGCTGTGGGTGGATTTGTTGAAACTCTTGAGAGAGGGATTGCCCAAGGTTGGGGCATATCAGAAGGCTCCGTTATGATACTATGGGGCATATGAGCCTGCACAACGCGCAACTCCCCGCAATTCGGCCGGTAAAAGGGTTGGAGGAAGACTCCGCGCTATGGAGCGTGCTCGCGCGCGGAGTTGAAGAGGTGATCGATGAAGACCATTTGCGCAAACGGCTTGAAAGCGGTGAGCGGCTGCGAGTGAAACTGGGCATTGACCCCACGAGCCCGCACCTTCACTTGGGGAGGACTGTTCCTCTCTTGAAACTGCGCGATTTTCAGCAGGCGGGCTGTCAGATTGTTTTTATTATTGGCGATTTCACCGGCCAAATTGGCGACACTTCCGACAAAGACAGCGAGCGCCCGATGCTTTCTGAAGAGGAGGTAGAGCGCAATTTGCAAACCTACCGTGATCAGGTGGGGAAGATTCTCTCGCTGGGCGAGATTGAGTTTGAGCGCAATAGCAAATGGCTTTCCCGTTTGTCGTATAAAGATATTGCTTGGCAGGCGGGCTTCTTTTCGGTGAATGACTTTGTGGCGCGGGAAAACATCGCGCGACGGCTTGCGGCGGGGAAGCGGGTGACCTTGCGCGAAACCTTGTATCCCCTTATGCAGGGGTATGATTCGGTTGCGGTGCGCGCGGATGTGGAAATCGGCGGAACCGACCAGCGTTTTAATTTGCTCACCGGGCGCGACATGCAGCGGCTGTACAGCCAAGAACCGCAAGATATCCTCACCACGCCAATCATTGAAGGAACGGACGGGCGCAAGATGAGCTCCAGCTGGGGCAACACCATCAACATTCTCGATGGTCCGCGCGACATGTTCGGCAAGCTAATGACGGTGCGCGACGAGCTTATTGTGAAGTATTTTGTACTTCTCACGCGCGAGCCAATCGCGGAAGTTCGTGGGCGCGCCAAGGCGCTCGAGCGCGGCGACAATCCACGCGAGCATAAGCTCGCGCTCGCGTTTGCCATCACGGCGTTTTACCACTCGCCACAAGCCGCGCAAGACGCGCAAGAGTACTTCATCCACACCTTCAGCGAGAAGACCGTGCCGAGCGATGCGCCAGAGTTGCGCCCAAGCGCGTACGATATTACCTCCGTGCTTTTGGAAGCCGGGTTTGTGGCTTCCAAAAGCGAGGCGCGGCGCGTGCTTGCCGATGGGGGAGTACGCGTGAACGGTAAGGTCGTGCGTGACCCGGGGGCAGTAGTACCGCCAGGAGCGCTCGTGCAAAAAGGCAAGCGGCACTTTGTGCGCGTCCTTTAGTTGCCCTCTTGGCAGTGGTTGCCCCAGTTGCCTCCATGGTATCCTCGCCGCATCCAATTGTTTCCTCCCTGTTGAGTAGGAGAGGTGAGTTGCGTGTTGCCGCCACATTTTTCCTGGCAGAAGGGAGGATCTTAACCGAGCTCGTACCAATCCGAAAACGCGCCACCGTCTTGTCGGGCAAGCTGATTACCCCAATCGCTCTCCATTTTTGCGGCTATGCTGTAGGTAGTGTAGCCAGTGATGCTTGCCGCGTAGTAAAAGTAAATGTAAAAATGATCAAATAAATGTAAAAGTGTTCAAAAGTATCTCCCCATGGATCGCGAAGCATGTTGGGTAAGTGGGATCGCAGAAGGGTTGCAAGGGCGCACCAGCGATCAAGATGGTCGCAGCCGGGTTCGGTTGTCGCATGAGTGTCGTAACTAAAAAGCGTTCCAAATTTTGGGGTAGTAGTCATTATCGGCAAAAAAGAGCGGGAGCGCTTTTTGAAGCTCGCGCGTATCTTGAACGCGCCGCGCGTCGCGCGTCTTTGCCTGCGCGCTGTTCAAGGACGCAAAGACAATCGAAGAGAGAAGGCCAATGATGGAGATCACCACTAACCACTCAATGAGGGTAAAGCTATATACCGAGTGGGGTTGGGGCAGAGAGCTTTGACGGCCAGACATACACCACTTTCGCTTCTAGCGAAGCGTACCAAGGCTAAAGGCAAAGGACGAGGGACAAGGAGGAATTCCCCGTCCCTCGTTCCTATTTCTCGGGTAGCAAAGAGGACTGTTAGGGTTGAAAAGGAATGTGTTTCCATTGTTCTAGTGTCCTCTGGGCGTCGCGCAAGATTGACAGTGATTGGGTGAGATGGGGCTCAAGCGTGACATAGAGCCAGAAAGAGGCGGCAAGCAAGAGTGCCCACCTCGCAAGGCGGAAAACGCGTGCCCAGCGGACGCGACGCTCCATGTTGCGTAAGATGCGGTTGTTTTCTTCAGCAAGCGCACGCAATTCTTGGAGTTCCGTGGCGAAGGAGGGATCGGGAGAAGGTGATGGTGTCATACGGCGTGTCGGAGGGGTGGAGGAGATGGGTAAAATTTTGCATGCGTTTTTTGGCTACCCGAAAGAATGTGCCGGGGGCGGGACTCGAACCCGCACGGGCTTGTGGGCCCCAAGGATTTTAAGTCCTCTGCGTCTGCCATTCCGCCACCCCGGCCTTGGCCTTGTCGGCAGGAGGCCTGGGCGGGAATCGAACCCGCGCATCGCGGTTTTGCAGACCGCTGCGTTACCACTTCGCCACCAGGCCACACGGGAAAGTGTAGCATATCGCGCCGGATCAGTCAGCCTTGGCAGGAGGAGCCGGAAAGACTACGCGCACATTGCGCTCACGTATGGCGCGCGCCGCCACGCGCGCGATGCCGCGCGCGTGGCGGCGCAAAAACGCCAAGGCTTCAGGAGTCTTGTGCTCCGGGTACACGCTTACTGCCGCGCGTACTTCTTTTTTCGCGGGAAGGTACACAACGCCAACCACGGTGATGAGCGATGTCGCGTTTGAAAGGCGCGCTATTTCTTGTGCGATTATCTCGCGCAGGGTTTCGTTGATTCGTTGGGGCGCGCCGGCTGAGCTCGGGTGCTGCTTGCTTTGTATAGTCATACGCGAGCGCGTGATTATTCCCACTCCTCCATAAACACCTCAAACACATCGCCTTTTTGGGGCAGAAGGTTCAACTGCACCATTGCCCCAAACTCTTCCGGTTGGGGGACTTTTTCCACATCTTTTCGGTTTCTCTGCAGAGAAAGGATGGTGCCTACTGGCGGCTCTGGGGCGTCGTCGGGCGCATCGTCCGGAAGCGGTTTGACAAAGCGCCCTCCTTTGCGCACCACTCCCTTGGTTACCATACCGCCAATGAGATGCTCGTCTTGCTTCGAGCTGAAGTGCACGAGCACCTTAAACATGCCAAGGACGCGGCGAATTTTTCGTTTGGGCGTGTGTTGTTCAAGCGTTCGCGAAAGCCATTCCAGTGCTTCGTAAATAACCTTATGCGTTCCCACAAACACTCCTTCTCGTCGTGCGAGATCTTGCGCGACGGGCTCAACGCCGACGCAAAAGCCCAGCACAAGCGCAGAGGGCTCGGTTGCGCAAGCGCGCTGAATGTCGCTTTCGCTCACCGCGCCAACCCCTGAGTGCACGACAACAGGGGCATAGCGGTTGGTGGCAAGCGTGGGGATTTCCGTGAGGAGCGCTTCCAGACTCCCCACTGCGTCCGCCTTGATGATTATCGGCATTCTGCGCGGCCCTTCTCCTCCTCCAATTTCCTCAAGCGGCTTCAAAGCCAATTCGCGCGCTTGTTGTATCGCGCGCTCTTCTTCTTGCGCGGCAGAGATCGCAGCGTTTTTTTCTTGAAAGACCCTAAACGGCGCTCCGACGCGCGGCAGAGAGGAGAAACCACGTACCACCGCCGGGCAAGACGGGCCTGCCTCCGGCAGTTCTCCGCCGAGAGGGCTTTCCAAGCGGCGCACGGGGACCCACGCTCCACCTGCGACAACAAACTCGCCTTGACGCAAAGTTCCTTCTTTCACGAGGAGTGTTGCGGAGATGCCCCGCTTTTCATCGTGGTGTGCTTCGACGACGAGGCCGCTCGCGGGCGCTTCAGGATCAGCGCGAATGTCTTGCATATCCGCAACCAGAAGCACAAGCTCTAGTAAATCTTCAATGCCCTCGCCTGTTTTGGAGGAGATGGCCGCATACGGTATGTCGCCTCCGAGGCCTTCTAGGTATATACCGTGTTCTAAAAGGGAATACTTTGCGCGCTCGACATCTGCGTTTGGCTTGTCGATTTTGGTAAATGCAACGACAACCGGCAGTCCAGCATTGCGCGCGACTTCAAACGCTTCTTTTGTTTGCGGCTTAGCTCCTTCTTCGGCTGAGACGACGAGGATAATAATGTCGGCAACTTGCGCTCCCCGCACGCGGATGGAATGAAACGCCGCGTGGCCCGGAGTATCAAGGAAGGTTATTGTACGTTTTTCCCCCGAGGATGTGGCGTGTTCAACAACATAAGCGCCGAGATGCTGGGTGATGCCGCCCGCTTCCGTCTCCACAATGCGGCTCTGGCGGATGTAATCCAAAAGGGAAGACTTGCCATGATCAATATGGCCCATTACCGCAACAATCGGAGGTCGAGGAACCGCAGGCATACGCGAGAGTCATAGGTGAGAGATTCGCGAAGAAAGACAAGGTTTGAGCGCGCTAACCAACGCCTGCCTTTTGCGGCGATGAGCGCGCTATAAGCGGCCCGTCAGCAAAGCGTTGACATCTTAGCCTTTTTCCTGCGTTTTGGCAAGCCGCGCTTTGTGGTGTGGGTTTTGTGCGGGGGTTGTATTTTTAGGATTTCCCGCGAGCGCCGCGCGCTCAAGAGCGCCCTGAAGCGCCTCTTGCTCTTCTTCGCTTAAGATTGTCTGCGGCACACCCCGCACAACAGGCTTGCTGTAAATACGGGTGCGATCACGGCCGTGGATAGAAGTGATAATAATTCCCGAAGCTGTGCCGTCCAGAAGCGCCAAGGAAAAACTTTGGTTGCCGCCCGTGCCATCCCCCACGAAAGGGTTGAAGCGAACGATGTGGTGATACTGCAGTGCAAACTGGTGCTCTTTGCGGAGCGACGCGAGCGCCTCTTCCAACGATGCGGTGCGTTGGGCGAGATTGTCGTGTTCTTGAATAAGCGCGGGAAGCAGAGTGTGGGGATCGGCGCTTTTACGCATGGCTTGGTGCAGGAAAGCGCGCGTTGCGTTGCGCGCGCGCAGGGCGACAATAATACTTCCCGCGGCAAGCAAAAAAGCACCCAGCGCTAGCGCGAGCGCGGCAGTGAGCCACCAAGGTTGGGAAGCGGAAGCCGCAGGGACAAGGGCGGAAAAACCATCCATAGCGCGCAGTATAACAGACCGACGCATTGCTGACACACCCAATCCCCCGCGCGCGTTGCGCGCGCGGGGGATTGGGTGTAGATTTTCTTGCCATGGACGCGCAATCTCAACATACACACCCCCAACGGCGTGTGTATCTCGACGCGATGGCCTCAAGCCCTCTGGATCCGCGCGTGAAGGAAGTGGTGTGCGAAGCGTTTGATCGATATCCGGCAAATCCCGGCTCCCTCCACCAAGAAGGGAGGGAAGCGCGCAAGGCGCTCGAGCACGCAAGGGAAAAGGTGGCGCGCGCGCTCGACGCACTGCCGATGGATGTCGTTTTTACCTCCGGTGGAAGCGAAGGAAACACGCACGCTCTGCACGGCCTCGCGCGCGCGCTTCAACGGGAAGGGAGGGGTCTTTCGGAAATGGCGGTTGCACTCCTTGATATTGAGCACGCGTCGGTGGCGGAAGCTGCCCGGGCGCTCGCTTACGAAGGCGTTACAGTCCACCATCTGCCCGTTGACGGCGAAGGAATGATTGTGATGGAGGCATTGGAGCGCGCTTTGCAAGATCCGCGCCTTATTCTTGTTTCTGTCGTGGCGGTCAATAATGAAGTGGGCACTATTCAGCCGATGAGGGAAATAACACGGCGCGTTGCCGCAGAGCGCCGCCGTCGCCAAGATCGTTTTCCTCTCGTGCACTCTGACGCGTCCCAAGCGCCAGCAGTGACGCGTGTTTCTCTTAAAGAGTGGGGTGTTGATGCTCTCACGATTGACGCGCAAAAAATATATGGTCCCAAGGGGATCGGAGCGCTGGTACGCGCGCGTTCTTACCCCCTTGTGCCTCTTGTGTATGGTGGTGCGCAAGAATTCGGCTTGCGCGGCGGAACCCCCAATGTGCCTTTGATTGTGGGGTTTGCCGAGGCGATGGTGTTATGCAACGCTCAACGCGACGCGCGCGTTCAGCATCTTTCCCGACTCGGGCGGCAATTTCTTGAAGAAACATTGCGCACCATACCAGAGGTAGTTCTCAACGGTCCACCTCCCGGTCCGTATCGGGCCGCGACTAACATCAACCTTTCGTTTCTTGGTGTTGAGGGCGAGTATCTCATCTTGGGGCTCGATGCGAAGGGGGTTGCCGCAAGCACGCGCTCTGCCTGCCATCTTCCCGGCGGCGGAATGGGTTCGGAAGTGGTGTTCGCGCTCGCGAAAGATCGAGAACGCGCGAAAAGCGCGGTGCGATTTTCCTTGCATCCGTGGCTTACTACGGAAGATATTTCTTATGCCGTTTGCGTTTTGCGCGATGTCGTTGCGCAAGGGAGAGGGGTGCTTGCGCAAGGCGCGGCATAGCGTATCATAAGAGCAATGGACATAGAAAAGCTGACCAGATCGCAAATAATTCTTTTGGCGCTACTTGTCAGCTTTGTTTCTTCTATTGCAAGCAGTATTGTTACGATGACGCTCTTGGATCAATCGCCTTCAGAGGCGGTCCCGCAAATTGTAAACCGGGTTGTGGAGCGCACGGTGGAGCGCGTGGTGACGCCTGTCCCGTCTGGATCAGCGGAGAAGGACGCACCGCAAAAAGAGCGCGTGGTGGAGAAGACGGTGGTGGTGCGAGAAGAAGAGCTGGTTCCTTCTGCGGTTGCGGAAGCAAGGCGGTATATGGTTGCGGTGTTTCGGGTAGTAGATGCTGCTCAGTCAACAAGCGGCCATACGGGGTCGGCAAGCGCGCCTCAACAGGTTGTCGGCGCCCAACAACTTGCGGCGGTTGCGGGAGCGCAAGATGCAGGAGTAAATCCTCCCGAGGGGGGTGAGCCGTCTCCTGCCTCAGAAACGCGGTTTGTGAGTTTTGGTCTTGTGGTAGGACAGGGGAGCGTGTTAGTCCCCGACCGCGTGGCAATTAAAGATGCCCGTTACATGCTGCAGTGGAGCCCTGAGGGAGATACGGTGCCGGCTCGCGTCGCCAAAGAGGGAGTAGGGCCGTTTGCCATCCTTGCTATCGAAGGTGAGGCGACGCCGCCCGTGGCAAGCCCGCCCACGCTGTTGGATCCTGCTTCACTGAAGCTTGGGCAAGCGGTTGTTATTGTGGGAGGGGTTGCGCGGCCAACGATCACGAGCGGCATTATTTCCGCGTTGCCGGATCCGCTTCTTGAACCCACTGCGACTACCACAGCGCTTGCGTCGCTTTTCCCAGAGGTAGCAATCGCGGCGTCAGGAAACACATCTGACGCGGGGGCGGTTGCTGTTTCCCTTTTTAAGGAGGTTGTTGCAATGTATGACGGAAAGGTGTATCGTGTTATTACCCCCCAGGGGCTAACGCGACTGACGAAATTGTCGACAGAACGGGAAGGAAGCACGGCACGATCTGAAGCAGCAGAATGAACCTTGTATTGGTTGGAGAACTGCATAGGACTGTTCGGAAAGGGGGTACGAGAACCTAACCTGTGGCTATCTGCGTATGGCACCATTTTCCAACTTCACTTCCAAAGCGAAAGAAGCAGTTCGGCGCGCTCATGAAGTTGCCATTGAGCGCGGGCAAAACCATGTCAATCCGCTTCACTTGCTCGCGGCGTTGATGATGCAGGAGGATTCTCCGCTATTTGCGCTCTTGGAGAAACTTGAAATCGACACGGTGGGTCTGACAGACGCTGTCCTCGACGCCTTAGAAGAACCAGAAGGGACTCCCGTTCTCTCCCCCTCCTACCAGCTTTACCTCACCCCCGATTTGGCGCATGTTCTCGAGGGCGCGGCAACTATCGCGCAAGAAATGGGGGAGCAACAGGTTTCCACCGAGCATCTCTTCCTCGCAATCCTTCAGCATCCTGGCCCAGCAAAGTCTATCCTTCAGCAGCTTTCGCTTGATCGGGAGCGCATTGTACGCGCACTTGCGGATTTGCGCGAGCGCGGCAAAAGCGCTGACGAGCGAACGCGCGGCAAGCCGCGGGCGCTTACCCGCTACGCGCGTTCGCTCACGCAAATGGCGCGTGAAGGCAAACTTGACCCCGTTGTCGGCAGGGAGCGGGAAATAACGCGCGCAATGCAAATTCTCGCCCGCCGTACCAAAAACAACCCGATGCTCATCGGCGAAGCAGGGGTCGGCAAAACGGCAATCGTGGAAGGACTGGCACAACGCATCGCTTCCGGCGACGCCCCTGAGAGTTTGCGCGACAAAGATATCGTGATGCTGGATATGGGGCTTCTTATTGCCGGCACGAAGTATCGCGGAGAGTTTGAAGAACGCCTCAAGGCGGTTCTGCGCGATATCCAAGAGCAAGACGGGCACATTATTCTTTTCATTGACGAGATTCACACCATTGTCGGCGCCGGCGCTGCGGAAGGCGCTCTCGACGCCTCTAATCTTCTCAAGCCGGCGCTCGCGCGGGGGGAGTTGCGCCTCATCGGAGCAACCACGCTCAAAGAATACCAAAAGCACATCGAGCGGGATCCCGCGCTGGTTCGACGCTTTCAGCCCATTTATGTGAATGAGCCGACGGAAGAAGAGTCGCTGGCTATCGTGCGCGGCTTGCGCGACCGCTATGAAGCATTTCACGGCATTCACATTACCGGCAAGGCGCTTGCCGCCGCCGTTCATCTTTCGTCTCGCTATTTGACTGATCGTTTTCTGCCGGATAAAGCCATCGACCTTATCGATGAAGCGGCAAGCGCGAGAAAGATTGACCGGGAGAACAAGCCGCGAGAGCTCTCCGAGGCAGAGCGACTTGCGCTTCAGCTCAAGATGGAGCGCGCCGCTTTGGAGCGGGATATTGCGAGCAAAACACTCTCCAAGCACGCTGCCGCGCGCGCGCAAGAACGCCTGAGTGAAATAACGCGCGAGCTTGCCGATGTGGAAGAGCACGCCCGTTCGCTGATGATCCGTTGGCAGGAAGAGCGCAAACTGGTGGAAGAGTTGCGCGAACGCAAAACACGCCTTGATGAGCTGCGCGCCCAAGCGCAAGACGCGCAAGCAAGAGAAGATATGCAGAAATACGCGGAGATAAAATTCGGGGAAATCCCGCCCGTGGAGAAGTCTGTTGCCGCCTTGGAGCGCAAACTCAGTATCATTCGGCGTGACCGTCGATTGGGGAAAGATGTAGTAACCGAAGAGGATGTGGCGGAGGTTGTGGCGCGGTGGACGGGGGTGCCGGTGGCGCGGATGTTGGAGTCGGAAGCGCAAAAGCTTTTCCATCTTGAAGAAGCGCTGAAAAAACGCCTCAAAGGCCAAGACGAGGCGGTGCGGCTTGTCGCTCAAGCTATCAAACGCTCCCGCGCTGGAGTTGCCGATCCGCGCCGTCCGATCGGTTCGTTCCTCTTTTTGGGCCCAACCGGCGTGGGAAAAACCGAATTGGCAAAAGCACTCGCGGAGTACTTGTTTGACGACGAGAAATCGCTCTTGCGTGTTGACATGAGCGAATATATGGAGCGGCACACCGTCTCCAAGCTGATCGGCTCGCCTCCAGGCTATGTGGGGTATGAAGAAGGGGGCTCGCTCACAGAGATGGTCCGCCATCGGCCTTACAGTGTCTTGTTGTTCGATGAGGTGGAAAAGGCACATCCGGAAGTGTTTAACCTTCTTTTACAGGTATTGGAGGACGGGCGCCTGACAGACGCCAAAGGGCGCGTTGCAAACTTCCGCAACACCGTCATCATTCTCACCTCCAACATTGGTTCGGAATTCATTGAGCGAATGACGCGCTTTGGGTTTTCGGCGCACGCCGTTGAAGGCGCGGAAGACGAACACATCGTGCAGGCTGCTCTGGAGTATGAGCTCACCAAAGACAAAGTGATGGAAGCACTGCGCGAGTATTTCCGTCCGGAGTTTCTCAATCGGCTTGATGAAATCGTGCTCTTCAACATTCTCACGCCCGAAGTGATGCGCGAGATCGCCGAAGCGCAAATTGAGGATGTCGCGCAGCGGCTCGCCGCAAAAGGAATCAGCTTGTCGGTTTCCAAGGAAGCGTTGCAATGGCTTTCCCGCGAAGGCTATGATTCCCAGCATGGCGCGCGACCCCTGCGTCGGCTCATTCAGCGGGAGATTTTGAATCCGCTTGCCGATATCATCTTGCGGACTCCCGAAGAAAAGCGCGAGGCGCTTGAAGCTCTTGTCGTACTGCGGCAAGGGAAGATTGAAGTAAAAACACGGCGCAAGCGTTTACCTCGGGTAAGCGCGCGCCGCGCCGCGGCTTCACAGAAACCGCAAGAAGTGGTAGCATAGCTTCCAGCGCCTCAAAGCGTTTGAGGCAAGGCGTCGGTGGCGGAGTGGTCAAACGCACCTGGCTGTAAACCAGGCGCCCTTGTGGCTACGCAGGTTCGAATCCTGCCCGGCGCACCAGTATTTTTACTCTCAGGGATTTTAAAGATTTTTTCATTAGCGTGGAGCGCGAAAAGATACGGAAACACTGGCTCGCCGCGCACAGCGCGGCTCGCCAAGCAGAGGTTCGAGCCGAGTTTCTTTGTGGTGCTTCTTTGCAAGAAGGTGGCTATCCTTTGCGATTTTGACGAGGGTTGAAGCGTTTTACCCAGTTTTGGAAAGGTTCGAGCCAGTCATTCAGCTTTTGTTCAATCTGCATCTTTTGCTCCTCCGGCGACTTTTCTCGCTCAATAGTTTGGCGTTGCGCTGGCGGTATACTTCTCAATCAATGTCCTTCACGGTAAGCGTCTACTTGAACAAAAGCAGAAACGGATGTGGCGGATTTCTTTCAGTCTTGTTGTGCCATTTCCAAAAATTTCTCCGCCTAATCCGTTCGCAAAGAGACTCTTTGAATCAGGTAGGAAAGCTGTTTGTCCAATTCCTCTTGGCGAATACAGAGTTCTGGACATCTGATTGCCTTGTTTTTTGGTGCAGTGGTAGTAAATATCCTCATGGACATTGCAGTTTTTCTGCTTCTTTACCCTGTATTCGCTGGTAATCATCATGCCGCAAGTGCCGCATCTCAATAAACCGCAAAATACCTGTGGCTCGTTCTTTGCTTTTTTTCTCGGTCTTCCCCTCTGTTTCAAGACCTCCTTGCACCCTATCAAAAGATTTCTTTGCGATGATTGGCTTGTGCTTGCCTCGTAGATTTCTCCCGCGCATTTGAACAATCCGCAATAGAAAGGATTGGAGAGAAAGACAACCCTCGTCTTGAGGATTATCTTTCCGTCGCGGGATAAAATCCCGTGTGCGCCAAAAAGTTAGAGATATCCTCTAAAGTCTTATCGCCTTTGGTGTAAAGCTCAAAAGCTGCTTTAATAATTTTGGCTTTCTTTTTATCAACAATAATTTTTTGTCCTTACATCATTGATATAGCCAATAGGAGCCGGATATTCTCCTCTCCTTACTTTTTGCACAGATCTTTTGGTGTTTTCGGAACGAGAATCCACATAATATTTGCTTTGCCCAAAAGCAATGTTGGGCAGAAATTTTCCTTTCAGTGTAGGCTCAAATCAGAAAATGGGAAAGCGCAGCGCTTGGAGTTTACGGTTTCCAAGAGGAAGATAATCCAACCGCCGTCCACAGAATTGCGTGCCAGCCTATCCGGGTCCCACGACGAAATGCCGAGGGCTTTTCCTTTTTAATTCGTCTCATCATCTTGCTGAATACAGGACGCCCCGGAATTTTGGCGCTTTGCTTTTCGACAAAAACATCCACAATTTCCAGCCTTTCCCGTTTGACAAAGGTGCGCAATACTTCGATCTGGTCCTTAATGGAGCGTACTTGTTTATCTCCCACATGCGTGGACTTGCGGGTGTACAAGAAGAATTTTTGATTTTCGTTATTCATATCATTGGACAAAACAAATACTTAATCGTAAGGGATGCGAACCCCTGCTTTGCTCGCCACAAGCTGGGCGCCGCCGCTGGGCGGGATTGCTGCCCGCAGGACGGCGATTATCCAGCGTTCTGCTGGAAAAAGCTTCGAGCAGAGTTGTTAAGTTGCACCCTTAAGCCGCAAGTGTCTTGAAAAAAGATGTGGAGATTCTGACAAAGTGCCGTGGTTGCGTTGCTAGGGGAATGCGCGTACCAACAAGACTTTAGCGGTTGATGCTGTTTGGGACCGCTTCTTGCCTGGCGTACACATAATACAATCTTCCCGTGAAGTCATCGGTAAAGAAGAAAGCATCCAGCCCATCAGGCAGGAACGCCACCGGGCGGCCAAAGCGTTCAGTCTTCTGTGTACTTGGATCTTTGCGCAAAAAACCTTCAATGAAAGGTTCGACGGTGCCGTTGTCGCGCCGCACGCGCACAATGGTATAACCTTGCGCAAGCGAGGGATCAAACGATCCATGAAGGGCAACAAGAAAGCTGTCGCGCAGGGTGGGGTGCGCGTCTGTCGGGAAATACGCGATTCCCAACGGGGCCGCGTGAGGGCCAAACGACGCGAAGGATCGCGGAACCTGCTCGCACGCAAACGGTTTGCTCCATGGGAAAGAATGGTCCGCGAACACCTCCGCGTCTTTTTCGTAGCAGTACGGCCAACCGTAGTGCGCTCCATCAGTAATGCGATACATTACATCATCCGGCGCATCGGGGCCCAGATGGTCGACACCGTTTTCTGTCGTGTAAAGCGTGTTGGTGTCATCGAAGGTAAAGCCGACCGCATTGCGCAGCCCGCGCGCGTGCACGCGGAAATCACTCCCATCAGGCCGCATACTCGCGATCATTGCCCGCAGCGGCTCAACGACTTGTTCGCACGCGTTGCAGCCACTGCCGACCGAGACATACAAACGGCCGTTGCGGAAGGTGATGGTGCGCGTAATGTGCCACACCACGCTTGTCTGTTTTGGCTCTTGCGTGTTGGGGAAGGTGGCAATGATTTCTGGTTCCCCGCTCGGTTTATCGCTTCCAGGTTCATACGGGTAGCGTACGAGGTGTGCGGTAAGCGCGAGGTAAAGCCAATGCTTTCCTTCCGGGTCGGTATAAAACGCGACGCTGTGGGGCCCGCGTAAGTGGGAAAGGTACACCGATGTTTTCCGAAACCGCTTCGTTTGTGGATCAAACTCTTCCAAGACATACAACTTGCCTTCGTGCGATAAATTCATATTCACCATATCCGGAACGAACAACCTCCCGTCAGGGCTCCACGCCATAAAGCGCGCCTTGCCGAGCCCTTCTGCCGCGACGGCAAGCCGAAATGGCTGCGCGACGCGCAGTGTGAAAGAGCCGTCGCCGGTTGCTGTCACGATATCTTGCTGGACAAACGAGAGGTCGGCGGGAGGTTGTGTCCGCGGCTGTGCTTCTTGTGTGCTGGGAAGGTTGGGTGGCGTCTGCTGGCCACTTGAGGTTTCACCTTTTCCCGGTATCACCTTGAGCGCTCCCGTGGCAAGCAGAATGATGCAAACTGCGCTTACCCCGATCGCAACAAACTTGTTGTTTAAACGAAACCGATGTACTCTCGGATCTTGCGTGGAGTGAGGAGCCAGCAGCATACCGAGCTCAATGTATAACACAACTCTAGCAATCGTTGAGGCGCCCAACAGCGCAAGCGGCATTGCTCGTTCCTCAGCTCGCGCTATCCACACCACCATTGTGTTGTCGTGTTGCGCGTATTGTATACTACCAATTATCACGAAAGAATGCAGCACGCTTGATCTCAGTGTATGTTCCTTACAACACCTCTTTTCTCGTTGCTCATTCGGTGCGTAAAGCTGTTGGGAGCGTTGTCTCTGCGTCCCACGCCGCAGTCGGGGGTGGGGGCGATAGTCTTGGGTTTTTCCCTTTTTCTGTTTTTGCCGACTTCAGCCACGGGCGCAACATCGTTGGTAGCATTGTGCCCGACGGATGAGGACAAGAAGATAGAAAAAATCGCGCCAGGGGCGCCTGATGTGTGTAAGCAGAAGTCGGAAAATAAAACCCTTCCAGCGTTTTCAGTGCCCGTCAAAGATCGAGAGGCAGCGGAAGGAGTATGCCAAAAGCAGAACAAGGAGGTATGCGGCACGCTCGCCATTGCGCTTCCTCATGGCAAAACAATGAGCGCCACAGCCGCCCTTGCCTTTTTGCTGGAGGAGCCACTGGGCGGCATGGGTGGGCCAACAGGAGGTGAGGGCGGCGCAGGCGGCGCTGGTGGTGATGGCGGCGCAGGTGGCGCAGGTGGCGCAGGCGGCGCAATCGACCTCAGTTTCCTGTGGTCTACAGGCCTCGTGCAGTGTTTTTACGGCTATGATGTCTGCTCGTATTACCAAGCATATCTCAATACCGGCTTTTTTCCGCCGCAGTGCGGTTTGTGCGAGCTTTTGCAGTTGATACAGCGGGTTATCAACTTTCTGATTTACCTTGCCGTGTTCGCGGCGGCCATCGCGTTTGTGTACGCGGGCATCCTTTATGTGGTTTCTCCCGCGAATCCCGGAAAGATCCAAGAAGCGCACAAGATATTTTGGACGGTGCTGTGGGGCCTTATCATTGCACTTTCGGCGTGGATTATCGTCAACACGGTGTTGGTGAGTCTGGCGAATCTCAATGGGGGCAACATTGGTGATGGTACGCAGATTTTATGCAAGCAGCCCGATCCTAAAAAAATCGTCGAACTTTGCCAAAAGTCAGTTGACTGGCGTAAAGGCGGTGGCGGCGGTGCTGAAATACGCGAAGCAGATGGAGGAATAGGTGACGGTAGTGGTCCCATGGCAAGAAGGTTATCAGAATTATATGCCGCGGGGGTACCTCTGAACGAATTGTGTAAAAATCCAGGCGCCGGCAGTTATGATATTCGTTCTATATGTGCTAACTACACACAATATAGAGCATTGGGAGTGAGTGAGGAAAAAGCGGAGGCAGAGGCGTTAATGCGTCAGCATCTTGCCAAGTCAGGTATTCAAGTAAACAAAGCCCCTTGTCCTGCAAACAATAACACTAATTGTACCGATGTTGGCGGGCTCCAACCGGAGGTGGTTGATTATCTCACGGTCCTCAGCCAAGAATATAACAGAGATGCAAGTGCTCCATCTCGAAGAGTTATTTTCATTACCGGCGGCAACGAGCACGCGCACACGTGTAATCCGCTCGGGAGAGATCATTGCAGCGGGTATAAAGTTGACATAGGGGCAAGCAGGAATGGAGATTTTTATGACTGGCTCGAGGAAAACGGGACACTTACAGATCTTCGCAGGAGGCGAGCTGGTGACAATGCTTCACTCTACGAACACCGCTTCGAGGTTAACGGTCGTAGGATGGCGGCGTGTTGGGCGCGTGAAAATGCGAGACAGCCGAACGATCATTGGGATATTAAACTTGGGAATTGCTAGTTCAATTAAACTATCTCAACTATCTGTTGAGTAGCCCATTCCCAACACCCATTTCATTATACTTTTGTACCAACTAGTTCTTGGTAGGAGCCTGTTTTGATGATCATGAGACATCTTATAAGCGCTATTTGTATTAAATTTTATACACCCGTGAACTTGTATAATACTGTGCGATATTTAGTACGCTTGCGGGATGGCAAGATAAGCCGAGATCGCTTGTGAGCCCTTTGTTCAAGCACGAGGGCTTCTTAGGAAACCTCAAAAACGCACGCCTGTGTTGCGCTCAGTTTGGCTTTGGCGATCGGCCTTGCCACAAAGTTGGTTAAGGTTTGTATCCCCACCTTCTTTTTCGGCATCGAGTTTTTACGGTCCGTTTTCAGGCTACAACTTTGTTTTCTCATTTCTGTTTTCTGTTTTCCCCAGATGCCACATAACTGTTTCAACTTGTGCGATCTTCTCTTTTCGTTATCCACAACTCAATAAGGTGGCGGGTTTTTACTGTACTATACTCCTAACTCACGCGAGGCTACTCATTTAGTGTGTCGCGCGCTAGCCCTCTAACTTGCGGTTCGTTCCACGCATTATTTTCTCATCATTGGGATAACCAGCTTTGGCTATTTTCATTACGGGTGCCGCGCTGTTGCGGATCGCGGCGGCCAGCACGTTTAGTCCGCCGCAGTCTTCTTTGCAAGACATCGTGGCGCAGGCAACGCAAGAGCTTTGCGTTGGCCCCGATGTGTAGGAAAAAGTCATACACCTCAACCGTTGCCTTTTTGCTAAAGATAATAGGGTGAGCGGTTTATATGCATTCTCGCATACGGCATTGCAGCGATGTTTCCTAATGATATTTCCGATGTGCTTGCTGCGTCGTATAAGAACACGACTGCCGCGGCGCGCGAGGGGGCATATGTGATATTGCAGAGTGGTGATCTTGCGTTTGACGATCGTCCGGACTCGGAAATATGCGTTAATCGATGGCGTCTGAACGAAACCTTAGATTTCGTGTCGCGAATGCTGAAAGAGGTGGAACATACTATCGCAAACGCCGCCTGGCAGTTGGAGAACATTAATAAGATTTGCAACCTTAATAAGGTTTGCTCTGAGGTGGTCCGCTTTTCGGGATTGGTCTCGCAAAAGCAATCCCAGATGAAGGTGATAGAGGTGATAGGAGACGCTCTTTCCGCGCTCCAATTGGTGTGCGGGCAATTTGGCTTGATGAACGTCGAGAATGGTCACGCATTACCGGCAGTGAACAAACCTCTTCGCGCGTTATTCAGCAAATAAACAACCGGAGCTTCACTTACGTTTATGTGAGCCAAACGCGCGCGGCACTGGAAGGCACGGTGGCGGACGCTCGCGCGCAATGGTGCTCGTATGAAGACGGGGCGTTTCGTAACAAGGTGCAATACCTTGCTCATAAGCTTGGCGTCAACGCTAATGTTCTTTTAATCAGCACCACAACGAATGTCGGCTCTGAGTTCACGTGTTGTATAGCCGTCTCGCTAGCGCGCCGCAAAGCAAGGAGTCGGAGGGCGTTATGGAAGTGCGCGATGTTTCTCAGCTGTTGTGCGCCCCCAACCAGAGCGGGGGATACGCAGTTTCTGAGTGGCAACTCCCCTCCTGACAAGGCAGTCTGCGCGCCCTAGAAGGGCGCGCTCAGCTAGTGTTTGATTTGAGGAGGTTGTTCAAAACCCGCTGGAAGTAGCCTGCATTGAGAACTTTCGGGAGATAAACATCCTCACGCGAGGTTAGGCGACTTCTCACCACGACGCTCCAACCGCGCTTGCGTGCCATCAGCGATGCTCTTGCGCACCATCTGTTTATCCGGCAATGCACGATGGGGGTAAATGTAATCGCTGTCGAGCAAATGTGGAAAAAACGAGAGGGCGATCGTGCGATCCGACTCTGCGCTGGTGGCCCCGCAGGAGGCGAACTAGGACGCAGCGGATCCCCAAACCCCCGCTGGGAGATGCGCCGAAGTCGAGGTCGCGAGGTGTGA
>RFKD01000065.1 GCA_003694545.1 Candidatus Parcubacteria bacterium
CACTTCAAAAAACTTGAATTATTAACATTAAAATTAAATATATATATTTGAAATATGGTATAAATCATCGCTGTTTAAATCTAGTTCTAGCCCACGTACGCTGTTGATGTTGGCATATAAACCATCATCCAGCATAAAGAGTTTTCTTGGCCCGTCATTAATCAGTCCGTAATAATTAAAGTCATTCGGCAATTTACCTGATTCATAAATTACATGGGCTACTGTGCGTCCATTATTGTCGGTCAAATCCCACTGGTCGAAGTCGCTTGGCAAATGATGCCAGCGAGCGGCTGCGTGCGCTACCGTCCAACCGTATTTGTCTTTTAAATCCCACCGGTCGAAGTCTGGAGGGAGATGGCCGCTTTCTGCTGCAACATGCGCGACCGTTCGCCCGCTTCTATCTGCCAGTTCCCACTTGTCAAAATTCTTTGGGAGGCGGCCGTAGTGAGCCGCGATATGGGCTACGGTCAAACCGTCCTTATTGCACAGTTCCCAGTCCTTAGACCCCTCGGGCAGAGATTCGCCTCTTTCGACTAATCGGATGATGTCCTCAAATCGTTTTGCTTTTTCGTAATCCTGAGCCATATGGTTGATATTATACACAGAAATTTGGTGCGATGACACATATTTTTATTCTGGTTTAGAAATTCTATTTTGTTTTATTTCGATGTATATTATTGAACTTTTGGAGAAGATGGCGCTAAGGGATGCTTTGAACCGCGAATGACGTATGCGTATCTAAATTTTACCATTAATGAAAATTTTTATCCCCTTCTATTGGTTTGTATATAAAAAGATATTTACAAATTATCAATAGCCTTTCTGTGTCGTTAACAAGGATGAAAAGTGCAATTTTTCTACTATCCTTCTCATAAATGCAGTAACCATAGGCATTTCTTCTCTGGACATTTTCTTCGCATTTGATGTTGCCCCAGCCGTACTGCGCAGCTGAATCGTTATAGCTTTTGATGTATTGACTCAGTTTGCGCACATCGACTTCACTGCCCTGATAGTAACGATAACTCCTTAAGCTCGGTTTACCAACCAATCCATCGTTGATTAAAAATATGTCGAAATAATTGAATATTACATTGTCTACATCTTGTATGGTGTTATTGTCTGTGATTTGCCTCGCTGGCAAGAATGTAAATGATGGGACATCCTTTGTGTAACTGATGATTTCCTGCTGTGAACGCAGAGGGATGGATAATCTTTCTTCACGCGTATTATCTTGACTCATTAAAGATGATACAACGAAAAATACTATAAATACTGATATAATAACTAATATGATAAACAGTTTTCTTTTAATGGCCGGTTTAAACATTACTATCCCTCCATATCTAGTTATATCACAACTAAAGAAGATTATTTTTGTGGTATCGTTGATATTGATGGGCTGTACGTCTTCATCCGTTCCGGAACGTTCGATCAGTTTCGGTCGCCCGATGAAAACAAACAATGGACTTGGTCGGCTGGACAGCAAATCTTTTCAATCGTTCATAGATTTATACGAAAGCTGGTTTGATGCCCTCTACATGCCTTCGACTACATCGCTATCGGGGTGCCCGAATCAAATCCCTTGTTATATTGGTTCATATTGGTATTATGATGTATATCTTAAAGATGATTTTAGCCATAGCAATCACAGGATGCTAGTACAAATCGCAAGCGAAGAATACGATAAAAGCATCATTGTCAACATCCAGACACTCAGGATTACGCGCGCTACGATAGAGCAAAACAGCACACAAAAGAATGTATACTATGAAGACATGCTCCCTTATGGTATTTTTAAATATTATATCTCTGACGGGCGGTTCGATATCAAAGAGTTCAGCCGTTCGTCGGTGCATCCGGCCTTTCCGGTCATATTCTCGTTTTTCAATGCTCAGGGGGATGCGATTGATGGGATGTACAGAGACGAATCTGGTACAGAATATATTTACACATGCCGTAATTTGGGCGGTAAGGGTAAATGGCATTTCATGACGTGCGGTATGGATGTCGATTATTTAAACACGAAAAACGTATTTACTTATGATCTGCTGTGGCGCGACGAGATAGGTGTAGTTGCTGCATCCGTCCGTGAAAAAGAGGATGCTCACCCGAATTATCAGGTGATGCTCAGTCGTTACTGGTGGAGCGAAAATTGATGCCTTACCAACAAATATATTGATAACCACAATTTTTGCATAGATATTTTTTATCAGGAGGAACTTTATTAATCATATCTGGCCTGTAATTTTCAAAATCAACTGATAGTTTTTCTATGCTTTCTATTATATTATTGTAAATTGCTTCAAGCGAATTTGAGTCGTATTTAAAGTTATGTATTTCCATCCCATCTCTTCCAAAAATACATACTGATCCAATAAAATTATCTGTTACAATTGAGCCTCGAAAGAACATTCTTGTTGCGCAAGTGTATATATCAACTTGGCGTTGTGCTCTTTTAATCATTGCTTGGTGAGCAGTTTGATCACCCTGGCTAAACTTCCAATCAACGATTAGGACATGGGATGCATCTTTTGCGATGCCGATGAGGTCTGGCTGAGCCACCAAAACGCCTATCAATTTATTTTGGCCTGAAATGAGCGGCGTTTCAACCCTCATTTCGCATCTTACGTGATAATCTTGCTTAAGCCGCCTAATTTCACGTGAAACTCTTTCGATGTATGCGTTTGAACCTAATCCCTTCTTGAATGAATCGAAGACATGATTAAATGTGTTCTGATCTTTGGTGGTCAGCAGTATTTTTAAGTATTGATGATTCTTTTTGCCCTGTTCTGCGGATTCGTCAGGATCCTCATAACGCTGCTCGAAACTTTTGAGGATGTAGAAAACCTTCCGGTTGCACTTGGGATCAGCTAATGATTGGATGTCGCTATGGTTGAGGCGGATAATGCGTTCTGAACGAACGGGGAGTATATCATCGAAGAGGTGATTCATTGCCAATTCCCAATCCAAGAAAACGCTCTAGATATGTTGCTTTTATACTGACTTGAGCGCTCATAAAGGAGTTTGACCATATTATCTATCTCACCGTTGAGCAGCAGATCTGCCGGGTCTTTGGCGTTTTTAGCGGACACGTAAGGAATGATATTGTAATACATACCATAGTTTCGTTCAAGCTCTTCGATTTCCTGCATGTCGCTCAATATAAAAACGCAATTAGGCATTATTCTATTTGACAGCATGGTCTGGGCAATCTTTTCCAGTCCAGATATGCCGGCTGCATCGTTATCTGTGATGACATAGATCGGCTTCTTTAGGCTGTTGAAATCGATCTGGCGATGTGTAAGTCCAAGCATGGCCATGATGTCAAATTGTCTGCCGAAGGCGCTTTGCCAAATGGCCAGGGCATCCATCACGCCTTCGACAATGATCGTTCCGGCATCGCCGCCGTGAATCACATAGGGAATTTTGAACGCCTTGCCATTGGGCAAACCGATGTATTTCACCTTATTGCTCTGGTCAATAGAACGTCCGATCATCCAGCGCACATGTCCTGCGTGGTAGACCGGGAAAACGATTCGGTCACGGAACATGAAATAATTTCGTTCGTTTTTTGTGTATATTATACCAATCTGATGTAATATTTCGTCAATATCTGCGGCAGAATATGACTCGCTTTTGCCATATTCTTTTAATTTGCTATAAATCTCGGCAACGATGTTGCTGTCAAAATGAGGTGGGCAGTAGCCAATTTTAAACTGTTTTAGGGCATCTATGCTGATTTTACGGCGCTCATGGATATAGCTCAGCGCTCGCTTTGCACTTATGTTGTCATGGAATACGTCCGCCAACGCATCCAAGACGAAGGCATAGTAATCTTCTGTGATCCTTACGCCGACGGATGTCTCTTTGGCAGTAGTCTCTTTGGGCAAAATCAACTCCTCTTGTGCATCCTTGGCAAATTCCTCGAGGATGGCCACTGCCTCTGAGAACTTAAGATATTCGGTGAGATTGCCCTCTGGGGTGAGGCGATGTTCATTGTTCATCCGCCGTGTTGCCTCTGCAATGCTGATCAAATCTATGACATCTCCGCCTCTTTGGCAGGAGAAGCAATAAAACGTCTGTTCGTGACGATAGATGGCGAGGGAGGGATTGCTATCCCGCCGTCCACATACGCAGCGGCATTTGGAGATACGGGGCTGGCTTTCAATATCGCCGGTAAAGCTAATGCCGGACGGCACATAGTCGTTGCGATAATGTAGCGCAACCCTCAATATATCTACCCGCTTCTTCATTTCATCTATATCGTGTCTGTTAAACATAGCTTCGCCTTTCATAAGCCCTATCACACAGCTTAATGAATAGCCTCGCGCCACGCTAAGCGATGGGTGTTGAAAGCAAACACAGCCCGCTGCGTGAGAGGCGGCGCATGTGCAAGCGGCAAGAAACCGCTACGCTCGGCCGTAACCTGGCGCCTCCGCGCTACAACCCTCGGCTCTGAGCGAACAAACTCACTCTTCCGCCGTTGACGACGCGCGTGCGGCTGAGCGCCGACCTTGAATCTCTGCTGTTGATGCGCCAGCCGTTCCGCGACCCGTTGGAACCGACCGCAGCGTCGGATGATGGCGCATTCAACATAATGTATCAGCATTTTCCAACCTGTCGTTGGGATAAGATAGACGAGGCGCTGTTGAGCGTCTCGGACAACGGCGGTGGGGATTAGGCAAACGCGTTCACACCGGACTCGGTCGGGGGTTGCCCGAACCATGCGGTCGACTACGTGCAGGCTCGCCACGGCAAGCCTTTCGAGAGCCAGACGAAAGGCGCGTATGCTGTCGGTATCATCAATCAAATGACCCTGGCCCTGATACAGAGCGTCTGGCCGAGCGATGAGTCGCCGCGATCGTCCAAGATCAAAGGGCGCGCATAGGAGTATAAGCCGTCGGGCAAACGCGTTCATCATCTTTTGGCGACGTTGGGCAACAGCAGTTTTGAACACGAACTCAAAGGCTGGCGCAACATCATAACGCCGAGACGACGGGAGGGGGATTTGGCAAGCCGGGCATGAGCTGAGAGTCTCTCGCCTGCGCTTCTGGCCGAGTTGTTCATCCTGTGTTGTGGCCGTGAAATCTGCGACCCGGTCATCCTGCACAAACGCGCCTGTGTAGATGGCTCGGTTAAGCCGGTCCGCCGAATCTATTAACGCTGCGTCAACGCCGTCGTTTGCATCGCTCATCGCAAGACATGCACTTGCATTTGAGGATTTTGCCTGGGTCATGTAAAACCTATAAAACTGCGCATCCACCTTGTTCTCACTCCGCCACACATCCTTAATCCCAATGTTTAAATTATTATAACACATCATTTAATTTTATCGCACTAAATCTGGCCGGAATTTGACAATTTAAGCGGCCATGCTTTTCAATTGAGACAAATTTCTCCACATGATGATTTTGACGGATGATATTTGCCGTCTTTGTTGTATTGGGGTTCGTGCTTGCTTTTTTTTAATTGCCTTTCGCTAAGATATAATAATTTGACTTGATATAATGAAGGCAGAGGTGAATGATATGAATTACTCCGAAATTGCACAAAAGTACTTCTCCAGCATTAAGAACATCGACACTCGGATCATGACCAGCCATGTCAACGCCTTTCTGAAATACCTCAAATGGAATGGTATCGACCTGAAAGATGTGGACAAAGATACCCTGAAGCAGTATATTGAATACGCCAACAATAGATATGCTGTTAAAGGCCCAATACTTCATCAGCGAATTAAGCATGTCTATGACTTTCTGCAATGGTGTTACGAAAATAACTATATTAAACAAAACTTTAAGCCTATGGAAGGTGTAATTTGGCGCGTCAATTTTGCCGTCTTAAACGAGCCGTTGCTCTTGACATTTTACGAATACTTTAAGGACAGGGTCAGCAATAATCTGCTGAATCATATGTTTAAGGATGCCACTGATTTTGTGTTTTACCTTCAAAAGCAGGGGAGTGATTTGGCCAACATCACACAGGAGGATGTCTCGGCGTTCAGCGAGTCAATTAACTCCAGTTTGGCTTCATATACAGCCAGGCGGCGCATCACCAACGTTAAGCGATTCATCGCATTTCTACGCGACAACGGGCATCTCAACAACGATTTTTCAGGTTTTGAGCTTAAAGTGCGCCGTCCGCGCGGTATAAAAAATAAAGCGCCTGTTCATGTTTTGAGCGCGGATTATGTGAAATCCGAGTTAGAACAACTTCGCAAAGATGACCGATTTATTTCGCTATATTGCTACTTATGTCTCATCTACTACGCCGGCATGCGCGCGATCGATATCAGCTCGCTCAGCGCCGAAATGATCAATTGGGAAGACAAAACTCTGACTTACAAATTTAACAAGAAACACATCACGGTGCCTATGAAACCCGAATTAGAGGAGGCTTTGTTAACATATATGCGGGCAAATAACATAAAACATGGCAAACTCTTTAATCAAGTGAATCGCATTAACGTCTTGGCGAGCAGCATCGTGCCAACGCTGAAGCCGCGCATATTGCGCCGCTCTGGAATTGTCCATAACCTCCCCCAACATACCATGCATAGGAATTTGGGTATGAGCCCTATGATCGTTGAGCAGTATACCAATGTCCAGATGATGAATTAGACGATAGCCAAAGGTCAACGCCGATGCATAGGCGCCGCGCCTTCGTTCTGGACAAAACCTGGGATGAAGGGCGGCGCCTTTTAGCTCTCATGACGCTGTATCAGGATTTCTCGGATGCGTTCGCATGCGTGAAGAATGCGTCACGTGTTTTATGCTGCCCTTCTCAACCCCTCAGCGTTGCTTCATGGAAATTGTGTCAAAGGATACCCCATGGATTATGCTTGAGAATGGCGTTTGTTTTATTGTTAAACTTGCGCCCAATTAGGCAGTCAAGCCGTGCCGGTTGTGGTCAACAGGCGTGAATGCGTACTGTCGCGACTTGTGCATCCTGGAGATCCCACGCTTCATTGGGAAGGGACTCCGTTGATTCCATCCCCTCTTGTAATGATTTATTTTTTATTTTATTCCGCTCAAAAAGCAAGCGTTATAAAATTTGATATAATGTTTAAGAGGTGAGAAAATGTACAAGTCAGAAGAAGTCAAGGCATACATTACGGAGATTAACAAGTCTCATGAGCGCAGTGCGATTAGCCAAGTCAATTCGTTTGTCACCTATCTGACGACGAATAAGATAGACCTGAGTCAAGTTACCCCCAAGGTCTTAGCCGCGTATTTAAATTACGCGACGAAAGTGTATCTCGATCCGACGACAGACTCTGGCGAAGTTAACAAATTCAGGAGAAGCGCCTTTCGCCGGAGGGTTAAGATCGTCTACAACTTCCTTTGTTGGTGTCATGAAAAAGGGCATGTTGGTTTCAACTTCAAACTGATGCCTGACCAGAAATGGAACGTCAATGTCGCCGCATTAGCTGAGCCAATTATTATGTTATTTTACATGTATATGAAGGATCGCGTGCGAAAACAGCAGTTAAAATACATGCTCGGCGCGGCGGTTCGTTTTATGAACCATCTTAATAAGCAAGGGGTAAGATTAACAGAGGTCCAGGCGGAGAACCTCGAAGGATTCCTCGCCCAAAGCAGATCGCAGAACCAATTGCGCAAACTGCAGACATTTTTGCAGTTTGCACACGATGCCGGATATCTTCAACCATCCCCGTCGGATCTAATTTTGACATCGGATCAGCATAAAGCGCGAGGGCGGAAGCGGGCTTCGCATTGGACGCCTGAACAACTCAGGGAGACACTAGCTCGTTATTGCGAGGACGAGCGAGTTGCCTCGCTGTTGAACGATTTCCAACACATCCGCGAAAAGCTGCTCAGCGGCGGCGCATCTCGCGTTCCGGACAAGGTCATCGTGGCCGTGCCAAGTCGGAGAGAGAAAGCTGCCGATTTACAGCGGGATAACGACGATGGCGCAACAGATGCCGCCAGAGAAAAAGTGTCGGCGATGAATTACGCGTTGGGGGCGTCGTTGTAATGAGAGACATGGTGCGTCGCCGACCATAGAGGTGCGGATTAGATGCACGCATCGCGATGAAATCGGCAGCGACACGAACGCCGTCAAGAGTTGACAACAGCTGTTGTTTTTATTATCATCTATTTCGCGATGAGGCTCTCCGACCGGGCTCGAAAGCAAGGAGTAAGCTATATCACCGCCTGGCAGTGGTTCAAGGCGGGGAAGCTTCCAGTTCCCGCCCGCCAGCTTCCAACGGGGATCATCCTGGTGGAGGAACCGCTCCCCGAGGGACGCACGGTGCGCTATGCCCCGGGTCCCATCCTATG
>RFKD01000004.1 GCA_003694545.1 Candidatus Parcubacteria bacterium
AGCGCGTTGATTGGATCGCGCGGCGGACGGCGGTTGCGCGATTCAAAATCGAAGGCCGGCGCAGATGTTTCACCATCCGATCTGAACATCTTCGAGAAATTGGCGAAGTATTCGCGCGCCGCTGTGCCCTCGACGCCGAGCAGCGTTGCCAGAGAGCCGGCCGTTTCCGCGCGCCGGCGGAGCGCAGCCAGTCGGTGCAACGCTGCTTCTACAGGCGCGCGCGCATTGCGCCGAAGCAGCGTGCGCGAGTTGCGAATCTTTCCCGCCACAAAGGCGCGCGCAAGATGCAGACAGGTTTCATCTTCGCTCGCTGCCTGAAACTGTCTGCGACGAAGTTCGATGTTCTTCGATGGCGGCGGCGTCGTCACGGCGACGAGCCATCCGCCGTATGAAAGATGAATTATGATCGCGTCGCGCGCTACAATTTCGCGCAAGGCTTGCGCTGAAAGCTGCACGTTGCCGAAAAGACAAAGATGCGAAACTTCGATCAACCGCGCCGTCGCTATCACTTCACCTTTGGTGCGGATCTCAAGCACTTCGCCATTCAACCCGATCTGATGACCATGACCTTGCACATAGACTGGCAGTTTATCGTCGCGCGCCGGCACGAGCCGGCGTACTGGTGCCTCGCTTTCAGTTTCGCGCAAAAGGTTCGTCTCATCCGGCAAACAAATGCCGACGAGCGAACAACGCGGGCACTTTGGCGAAGCGACGAGCGGCGGCGGGATTTGACCCGACTGGGCGACGCGACGTGCTTCTTCGAGCAATCGAAGCGTGCGCGCAATCAGCTCTTCGGTGAACTCGATGCGAACGCGCGTGCGCGTTTCAGCGAAGTAGATGATGCCGTAATCTGAATCGTATCCGTTCTCTCTGAGGAGCAATCCTTGCAGACAAAGCTGCACCAGATCAGGTTCGTACGCTCCTTCTGGGACGCGATCACGATCGGGCGGCGAGCCGCGTTTGTAGTCCACGGGGACGAGTTTTCCGCCATCGGATTCGATGAGATCTATGCGCGCGATGGCGCCGAGGCGTTCCGAGCCGAGCGTGACCGAGCGAGCGTGGATTTTGTCTTCGAGGATTTTATCTTCTTGGATTTTCGCTTCTTTAATTTTGTCTTCAGGACTTGAAGCATCCGGCAGATCGCCTTGCGGTTTATCTACGCACCGATGGACGAATCTTCCCTCGAGCGTATCAACGTTATGCGCCCACTCCTGCTGAACATATTCAAGATAAAAGAGCCGGGGGCAATAGGCGAACTCGTTGAGCATGCGAGCAGGTAGCTGCTCGGCGATCGCGTCAGCCATCGTCACCTTCCTATGAGCATTTGCAAAAGGTCGTGCACAACTCCGCGCCGGAGTTCGTCATGAAAAGGCTGGTTTTTGTAGTTCTGCAAACAACCATAGCAACTGGTCTCTGACCCGCAACCGCAGCGTCCGTTAACTCGATCGCGCGCCGCAAGGAGCATTTGATGGATCGTATCTCTATTCTCAGTGAGACGGCGGACATGTCCGGCTCCACCAGGTACGTTATCGAAAAGTACGATGGATGGGTTTTTCCCGATGCCATTTGGATATAAACAGCCGTCGAGGTCAGATCGAGCGACCGAGAGAGAGACGCTTGCCCCTTCAAGTAAAGCGTAGAGCAGGCTCAACCAAAAGCTATTTCCACCAGGTATCGAAGTTTGGTAGGAGCTGGATCCTTGGGATTGTTCTTTCCGTAGGAAACTGAGGACTTCTCCGTGCAAGGTAAAATCGAGCCGCAAGACATCCGTTTTGAATTCGTGACCAAGGTCTATTGGGCCATCCAAATATCCATTGCATGCCTTGCCCCAAGGAGTCTTATGCTCCTTGACATTGTTTTTCCGCCCTTCACTGCTCATTCTCTCCGCATAACCACATTTGAAGCAGACCTTAAACCCGGCACGATTCAATACGGCGAGCCGACCATCCACTATAGCCTTTGCTGATAGCTCAACCTCACCAAAACAGACGACAAGTGAACTTTCTTCTTTAGCGTATTCATTGGTGTAGTAAACTCGGGTCGTGTAGGTTTTTTCGGGCCTGTTTTCTGAAGGTTTTTTTGGAGCGCTGCACGAAACGAAACCGAATTCCGGGACTATAAAGCTGCCTCTAACTCTTCTTCCTTGCATTGGTTCATGACAACTGCTGCAAGCAAGCGGCAATTCGCCTCCTGCAGCTTCGTCCACCCGTTGATAACAACCACAATTTGGGCAAATGGCGTACTTGTACCTCCTCCATTCTCGTTTTGAAATGCGCTTGATGGCATTGCTTGTCCAAAGCCTTCCGACAGCGACGATCTGGCTCTCCGGTGCGTACTCTGAAAGAGCTATGCGTAAATCGCGGGTTAATTCTAGCTTTTTTGCCTCCTCGCTGTGATGCCATAGTTCCAATTCGACGACATCAACGGGAAAGCCATATTTCGGAAGCACGTTTCGCGCAGATAAGAACGAGAGCACATCTTTGTCTTTGATTGTCCTGATAGTCCTCAAGATATAATCGGAAGGTTTGTTACCTTCGATTAACTCCTTTCTGTATGATTCGAGCTGTCGAATATCATCATAGACTTCATCCATGGCTTTGCGAAGCGCGCTGTTCTGGCCAAAGACGAAATCTTCAAGCCATTTCCAATTCTCTAGGTCGAATCTTTCAGCTTGATCTTTAAGTATTCGCTTTAAGGCTTGTTGAAGCTCTGCGGGTTTTTCTTGGAGAAAGCTGATCAGCGGGTGTTTTTCAAAGAACTCCTCGCTACTTTTAATCTCCGCGCCTCCGATTGAGAAGAAAAAACTCTCCACCGTGCCGAAGGTTTCTTTGTACTGCTTCCAAAATTGGCCAAGGGTAACAGCATGGATGTGGCGGCGAATGATCTTTTCGTTGCCTACCTCAAACCTTGGAGGCGGAATCGTGCCCTTGATGATCTTCTCCGGCTCGGCATAGTGCTTGAGATCGTGCGGACGACGTTGGCAGAAAGTCAAAGCGAATGCAGTGGAATCCGTCCGACGGCCAGCTCGTCCCGCGCGTTGAATGTAGTTAGCCGGCGTTGGTGGAACATTCCGCAAGAACACAGCTTCGAGCGATCCCACATCTATCCCCAGCTCGAAGGTCGTTGAGCAACTGATCACATTGACCTGGCCGCGCATGAAATCGTTTTGAAGTTCGCACGCAGCACGACCTGTAAGCTGTGCCGTATGCTCTCTGACCTCCATGCGTGTTGGCTCGAGATTCAAATAAAGGTGCCGGTAGTGGTTATCTCTTCTTACCTCGCTCGGATCGCATGCTTTCAACTCCCCTTCGCAACGGTAGGTTGGACAAATGCCTCTCAGGCTTCTCGTCGTTATGTTACCGCATGTCTGACACACGTACCATGGAGCGTCTTCACCTGAGATCACTTGCCAAAAATTGTGGCGAATTTGCAAAACACGTCCTGCTTCTGGAAGTTGTGAATCGCTAAAATAGGGCTTCCAGAAAGAAGCTTGCTCAAAACTCCTCCAGATCAAATTGAGAACCTCTTGCGGCGACACGCCGCCGGCTGGCGCGCACTTCTTCAGCAATTTCTGAACAAAATCTATCCGCCGATTCATCTTGCTCGCTCCAGAAGGACTCCAACTGAACACACCTTTTTTCGGCAAAGCACCGAACTGTCGGAAGTAATAACTGCGGTTACGAGGCTTGAAAATCTCGTCTTCAGGCGAGACTTCGTCTGGGAAGGCTATGGCGCTTTGCAGGCGAAAACTATCAAGTAGCGTCTCGAAAAGTTCCCAAATCTCATCTTGCGTGAGAGCATAAGGCGGAGGTGTAAGTAAACTGGAGAGAGTTTTGCCGGGCGTCCAGCCATCTGGTTTCTTCAACGAAAACCTCACGAGTCCGAGCCCTTCCAAGCTGTTGCGTTGGTCACGAGCAATTAGCTCCAACAGCACCCATCTCCAGGCTTCAGCAATGCGCTGTTGACGGCTCAAATGCGTTTCAAAGAGTTTATATTGTTCCGCCTCACGCTGCATATATTCCACAAGATCGCCTACTCCCCACAGATTCTGCTTTACGAGATGCTCATACTTTTTCAAGGTCAGAACCATCAAACGACGCCAAAGGATCGGCAGGTAGGTTATCTCGCCAAGGTAAGGAGCGAAATAAGCTGCATCTTGTCGGCTGTCAGAGAAGATCAACAAACGCCGCGCACGGGTGCGATTCATGTCCTCTCCGTATTCGTCTTCCTCGTGAGTTTTAGAAAGTTGAACTTCGCGCTCAGGGATATCTTGGTAAAGGGCTGTCGCCAGAACGCTTGCTGGCGCATCTTGACCAGTTAAGAACCGATGCACCAAATTCTGGCTGCGCGCGCCGCACGCCCGGCAGTGGGTCACCACGCCCTCTTCGCTCGATGCTTTAATTATCAGTCTTTGCCATCGACCGTCGCAATCGCAAATTGGATCAGGGTTGCCAACTTTATCTATCGCGCCGCACCGGATGCAAAGGTGGTAAGTTTCGAGCGAGCCTGGCGTGTCTATCCCTGCTTCTGCTACTTCCTCGTCCTCATCTACCGTGTCGATGACCCTTTCTTCAAGTAGAAAGAGCTTGGCTCTTTCTTGATTCTCCTCGGTGATCTTCTGGGCTTGTTTGAAGCGGCGACCTTCAGGCAGTCCAACGAGATAGATTGCACCGCACCTTTTGCATGTTGCCGCTTCGAAGACGACGAACTCTTCTCCATGATGATCTATCTTCTCCCGACGATTGAGAAACAGCTTCTTCTCGGGCGCGAGTGCGATGAACCCGCCCTCAAGAGCTTTGACGAACAGGTGATATCGTGCTGGAAGCAGTGGCGCATGCTCTTGCTTAGGTCTAGCTTGAACTGCAAGATCAATCAGAGCGGTGATGAACGAGTTAGGGTCTCCTTCGCCTTGAAACAACTGCTTAGCTACTTCCGCGAGCAGAACGGGACGAACGCCAGGTCCTTCGACAAGACACGCCCGCAACCGCGCTAGATTGGCATCTCCTTTGAGAACGTCGAACAGGAAATGCTGCGCTGAATCGGAAGCTTTTTCTGCCAAGGAAATTACTTCTTCAGGAACGCCACACTTCCGCGCTATCGCTGCAACGGCATTTAAGCTGGTTGGATCCGAGTTTAGGATTTCGCGGACTTCCAAGTAGAACTCGGCCTTCGGTGCTCCCCACGGTTGCGGATACTCATCCTGAGATACGCGGCTCGCTTCGACTACATCCTGCCTGGAGTCATCTTGTTCATCCCACTCAAACAACTCATCGAAGAGCTGTTCAGCAAATCTGGTCACTTGCGGGAAATCCGTTCTCCCTCCGCCGAGTGTGGCGCTCGTGCCTATACACTGCAGACGACCTCGTTCGCTTCGCATGATTCTATCTTTGAGCCGTCGTATCAGCATCGCTGTCTCTATGCCTTTGGCACCATCGTAGGTGTGAACTTCGTCCAGCACCAAGAATTTCCAGAATCGCGCGAATTCGCCATCGAAAAAGACCGAATCTTTCGGGCGAAGGAGCAGATATTCGAGCATGGCGTAGTTGGTAAGTAGAATATGCGGCGGAGAGGCTTGCATTCCTTCGCGCGACAGTAGCTCATTTGGGATTCGAGGCTCGCCGCGGAAATTCTTTCGGAAATCCTCTTCGGCTTCTCGCTTCGTTTGGAGCGTTTCGCCCGTATAGCGACCGAAAGTGATCACCTCGCATCTCCGCAATAGCGATCGCAAGCGCTTCAGTTGATCGTTGGCGAGCGCGTTCATCGGGTACAATAAAAGAGCACGCACGCCCGGACAAAGAGTACCATGACGCTTCTCTTCCAGAAGATGATGAAGAATTGGGATGAGAAATGCTTCTGTCTTACCGCTCCCGGTGCCTGTGGCAACAATCAGGTTCCTTCCCTTAATGATCTTTCGTATCGCTTCCTCCTGATGCCTGTAGAGAGGTCTATCTAAGGGCAACTCTTTGCTATCCAACTCAGCAAAAAGGGGCGAGAGAAGTCTCTCCTCAATCAACTCGCGAAGAGTCTTGCCCAATCGGTATGGCGGAGTGGCTTCCAGATAAGGTCCTTTTACGAATTTTTCTTCTTTGGATAGGGTTTCCTCAAACTGCTTTCGCAACTCAGGGTCGCTAATTGGATAAAGCGTCCTCAAGTAACGAACGTAGCTTTCACGTACTTTGTTAGTTACATTGAATGGGTTCAATTGCTGCATTCTTCTCTCCCCTTTCTCGTTTTTCCTTTTGGTTCTAGCTTGCTAAGAGGAGCATCGTCGTTTTCTGGACTTAATTCATCTAAGTGACGAAGCGGGATCCCTCGTTCACTATCGCTGTACTTGAGCCAGATGAAGTCTTCTTGGTTTTGACATCTAATGCCTCTATACTCCGCTGTTTTTCCTTCGAACCTTACTTTGGTCCCGGGCTTGAAAGGGATGAGAGATTGATCACAAATTCGACAAAGCTTGCAAACTTCAAGCAAAAGCGCTTTTTCATCGTCACGGCACTTTTCAGCGCAACACTTGATAACTTCCCGAAGATAATTTTGCAGGGTTTGGCTTATGGTCCCGGGCATTGCACGCCAGAGCGATTTTGCTTTTTCTCGGTCTACAACCATCGTATGAATTAGGCACTCTGCGTCTTCTAGCCCAATTTGCATAGAAGCCGAATCAAAAGCCCGATCTCTCCCGGCAAGTCTGTGCGTGAGCCAAGACTGAAATAGGCTTCCTTCTGTTGCGATATCCCCGGCTGGTTCTATCTGAATGTCAAAGACCATCGCATTCACGCTCGGAACGAAAAGTGAGCGTTGCCGTGTACAATACTCGTCTTCAACGTAAAACTCTGCGCGATACATTCCGGCAGGAAAGTCATAGACAGGTAACTCTATTTCTAGCTCCGATTTGCCATCAGGGATATCGAAAGTAGCTGGCTCCCTCCAAGGCCGCCACAAATCCCACAGGCGCAGGCGCCGATTCCGAACGCACCCCTTGTCCCGCCAGCCTAGAATCAAAGTACGCACTCCTCCTGTTCGCTCATGCTCATAATCAAAGGATTCGACTGTCCAACAAGTTCTGACTTGAAGCGGGCATAATGAATAATTTCCCAAAGGTGTCCCTGGAAAACGCAAAGAAAAACAGGCTAAAGGTTTGCCTAAGCCTCTTAATGAATCTAGAAACTGCCTCAAATGAAATTGGACCCTGCCATTGCGAATTTCTTCTTTTATCGCATGACTCGTTCCATCAAGACATAATTCAGCTAGTGAGCCACTCGGGAGAGGAGCCCACACGCGCAAACTCATTTCACTAGCCTCTAACTCCTCGATCTGAATCTCAATGGAATCCGACCTCCAACTGAAAGATCTGCTTTCATTACGTAAAGCCCAGCGTAGGCAAGGAATGTCGAACGTAAGCGGTAGCTCAATCTCACCAAGTTTCAAATTCAATTCTAACGCTTGTAAGCAGTTGGAAGAAACCACTTCAAACACACCGTTATTTCCGCTGACTTTTGTTTCATCCTTACTCGATTCGAGCTCACAAAGCGGATCGATGAGCAGCGTCAGATTAACTTCATCGCCTTCCAAGTAAATCTGCCTGTCGAACTCGTATTCCAACTGCTGAACGAAGGCGAAATCGAATTGCTTATCTCGACCGAGTGGACCGCGCGCTTTGACGCGATAAATTCCTAACTTGACTTTCCCGATCAATTGCTCATCCTCGAGTGAAACCACTGCTGAATTTCCATCGCTCTTTGATCCGATTACTCTGCGAAGGGGAAGACATTTTTTCTGCTTCGCTGCCGAATCGCTCAGATACTCAACAAACAAATCCCATCGTGATATCTCATCAGATGAAGCAAGTGGTATGACTATCCCGGGCAGCCTTCCTGCATAAACCGGCAGTCCTCGTGATTGAACAGAAGGTAGCGGCGTGCCATCTAGGTATGGCTCTCTTTCAGATCGCAATGGTAGCTTTTTCTTGTGGCTTAAACTGTCGCACAAATAAAGGTTTTCGGCTTCGGAAGTATCTACGCACCAAAATGCATAGTCATCCCAATGACCAGTCCCCTTTATCCTTTCTAAAACCTGAACCTCCGGATTGAAAACCATCCCATCCGGAACAACTACCCACAATTTATCTCGTGGCAATTCTTGGGCTGTGATCAGTCGCCTGCCTTCATCAAACGCCATCCACTTGTCAGAATGCATCCCTTCGAAGCTCCACTCGCGCAAACGCTTTGCCTCGCCTTGCAAGATGACTTCATATTTCTTCGCAGGAGGCAAATAGAATCTCCTCTCTTCTGTGTGTACACATTTCTGCCTTTTGTAGGATGGTATCTGCTCAGAAAACAATTCATGCTCATCGGCGACAATTCGACAACGTAGTTCTTTCGTTTCGCTATTCTCATTCAGAATTTGTTCCGGCAAGATGCATTGCACTTCGCCGTAATCATCAAGGCAGATGACCGGACGGCGAAAGATCATATTTCGTTTAGAGTGTTTGAGATCGCGCCTCTCGCTGAGCCATTCTTTGAACCTCTCGACGACCCTAATTGGAAGACCTAACTCCGATGCTTGTGGGACCATCTCCTCATCATAGGCGATGCGAGCCATCTCAATGCAGCGGGCGAGGAAATCTGCAGCGGTTTTCCCGCCCGATTCGATAAATCGCCGAACTGGCCGATCAGTGGATTGATATAAACTTGGCTTCAAGCGCCACTCGGCAATGATTTCTTCAGCCCATCCTGGATCGGCATCGAATGTCCCATTAACTGTCGGCCAGAGAAGTTTTTCAAAGAAGTCCTGCAGGCAAGAATCCGGTATGCCGCCATGCGCGAGGATTTGAGAGACGTACTTATGCGCTCCTTGGAAGTAGAAAACGCTCAAATGATTCTTTTTCAGCGTTTCGAGAAAGACCTCACCCCAACGCTTCTGCCATTGTGGGCCGCTTCGTCCCAAAGCTTTTTCAATTGCTTTCCAGAAAGTACCCTCGTCATAGTTTTCCACACCCATCACCACCAAGTAACAAGAAAATACTAGCGGAGCGATATCTTCTATTTTCACAGATGAGGTGGAGCTTCCAACCGCGGCCAGAGCATGATTTGAGACAACTTGCTTCAAAAGGCACATATCTTCTTCGGTCAAGGTGAGCTCACTGATGAGGCTAGGTTTTTGCTCAGTCAATACTTCTACCAGCTTTATCTCGATTTCGCGAATTTCTCGACAGCCTTCCAGCATCTTTCAAGTTTCGCTTTGTCCGGGACGAGCAATTTCCCTTTGATAGAACGGCCTTACAGCGTCTTTCAAGACTCGGCATCTAGCTTTTCAAGTCTTCCAAACTCATAGCCGATTTGCTCGATTTCACTGCGTGTTAAAACTTTTCCTTCGGGCAGTCGCCCTTTTAAGCGGAAAACTAACGCAACATCGGTCGGCGTCTGCTCAACTTCTACTCTCTGCACTTGGACAGGATACTCGAACAACTCAGACAGAATCTCAGCCGTAGAAGCGTGTCCTATGGCTGAGACAATCTCTTTCCCCTCTACAACAAAATCTCTAATCAGCTGACGCGCTTCGTCTAACTTAATTCGCTCGAACTTGAATTCGCCGTAGCTCGTCAGGATAGCGGCGTTAAGCAAAAGCAATCTTCTGTGTTCGCTCATCCCAATTTCTTGTCAAGTTTGTCCAAGACAAATTTGTCCTTTTCAAAGTGCCCGTAGATACGCTTAGCGTCTTGATCATGCCAAGCATCTATCTCATGAGTTGAGGGAAGAAGTTCGTCTCCTCTCAACTTTTTGAAATCCAGCGATTGAACATGTTGACCAGTTTCAAGGTAGCGGATTAAGTCATCAATCTTTTTGTTGATCTGAATGAGACGATCAGGAGAAAGTCCTTGAATGCTTTTGGTAAAGCTCTGGGAATAAACGATTCGATCCGAAGGCGGTGGGAAAACTCGCTTTCTGTAAATCGAATCGCGCGTCCTTTGCCAGACGAGCTCGCCCCACTCGGAAAGCGTGTATTCGTTATCGATCTGAAGCAAGAAGGTCTCGGGTAGCTTCTTGATTTCTTCTCGATCAACTTGCAGACCCAGGGAGAGGCGACGAAACACCGGGAGATGTTCGCAGACAATGTTTTCAGGATCCATTCTGACCGGCAGTCGTGGAATACGTAGCAACTCCTCACTTGACTCGAAAACATAAAAAGTCTCGTCTGCGTAGAACAAAGCCAGCGTCTGCAAAAATCCTTGCACGCTTTTGAAGCCGCCTGTCAGATTAAAGATGACTCTGTAGCCATCCTTTCTGTAACCTTCAACTGTCTCTTCGCAAAAGCGCACTATATCAGCTAGAGCGACCTGAAAAGACGAAAGATCATCAGTTCGCAAATCTTTCTGGCGACGCACTTCGGCGATTATCCCTTTGCCTTTCAGCCAATCTTCTACAATTTTGGCTGTGACTTCCCCTAGCCACGTATCTGTGCACAGCAGAAGGTGAAAATCGCCCTGATGAGGGAGAGTTCCACCATAAATTTTGATGATGCCGTTCAATTCAGCCGACATCTTCGCCGCTGTTGCTGAATCAGCGTCTTTAAGCTTGTTTTCTGCTTCCTCGATAACCCTTCGCAAAACAGAAAGATCGTCTGCAGAGATGTCGGATTCACTCTTCACGTTGGAGTTGTGAATTATCTTCTGCACATCAGCCTTTATCAGGCGTGCAGTATTGGTTAAAATGCTCGTGCCAACAGGTGACAAAACGAATCTCCTTGTCATACAACCTCCTTCCAAACATGCGGAACAGCCAAGCCATAGCAAAGTTGTTTTATCTCGGTTGTTCCAACTCTGGATACTGTTACTATTCCACCCAAGAACCCTTTAGCACTGTTTGTGTTGAAACAAGCACCCGGACGAAACATCAGCATGGGCGGCTTGAAAACTTGATCCGTGCCGAAATCCGGAGCAATCTTGCCGAACTTGACGAAGCTTTCCCAAACGCCGTCCACCGGATCACTTCCAGCCGGTTGAAAGGTTGACAAGACAACAACGCCTTTTCGCTCTTCCACTGGATCACTGTTACACAGTTCGTCGAGCCAGCTCGCATCTTCGAAATCTGAAATGATCTCGAATTGCCCCTTGCCCGTGGAGATGTCCGCTCCAAACCCATTCTGAGCGAGGCGGCCAAATAGTTCGCGCAATCTTTCCACGTAATCATCGCGAACGCGCGCGTAGATACTCAGAAAGAACTCTTCTTCAGGCAAAGCGCCAAAGGAATCCGTAACGGAAAACAGGCTGCCTGCAGCACCGGTCGTATCGCTTCGACGGTCGAGCGTATTGTGAAGGTGAGAAGTCCGGCAAATGATCTCATCGCTTAAGAGATCTTCTCCGCTTAGAGCTTCGCCTCGTTGCGAGCGCAGAAAACTTCCTCGCGTGAGCAGAGAGGCTCTTTTTAGTTTTTTAGATTCTCCTTTGAGCGAGAATCGAGCGATCTCCGGCACGGGCAAATAATCCAGGGGGAATGCGTCCGACAACACAAACAGCGGGCGCCCAGCTTCACATTCTCGCAGGATCTCTTCTCGCAGCGTATCGGCACCATCGAAGCGAGAGACCATCAAACATAGCAACCCGGCGAGTGTATCCGATTGCCATTCCGTACGCCACGCAGACAGGGGACGTATTCTAATTCGATAAAGCTTCATTGCTTGCCTCCCCGCTTAAAGTGTGAACGGAGTGCCATCGAGGCATAGGTCCTGAAACTTTATCTGGCCATAGCCTTTGCTCGTCCCTGAACCGATGCCCGTTTCTTCGAGATACCGAAGTCCATCCTTAACGAACTCAACCAGCGCATCAGCGCCAGTCTTGTTGTTATAGTTGACTTGGTCATCCAAATCCCAGTACTGGATGGCAATGCTGAAGTTGAATTTCGCACCTGCGGCGACGCGCTCTACTTTTCGTGGATGCTGTGCGGTACCTGTTTTACGGTCAATGATATTTTCCGCCTTGATCTCAAGGTCACCACCCTCGATGAGTTGTGCGTCGCGAACAATGATGCGGGACGGTCCCAGATCGTGATTCGGTCTCTTGTGCGGACCGAAGACGCGACAAATCAAACAATCCTTGCTTGCGCATCCACACGGCTCGTTCTGACCTTGTCCGCTGAATTTTCCTAGCCGCTTCTCGAATTCCGAGCGCATCTTGCCCTTGATCGAAGA
>RFKD01000005.1 GCA_003694545.1 Candidatus Parcubacteria bacterium
CCCTGCCCCCGCTGCGGCGCGTCTATGGTGTATAAACTGACGCGCGGTGGGCGTTTTATGAGCTGCAGCCGTTATCCGGAATGCGAGGGGGCGCGCGCTGAAGACGGCAGTGTCTTAGAAGCAAGTTCTCCGTTAGGGACGGACCCGGCAAGCGGTTTGCCCGTGTATGTGCTCTCAGGCCCGTACGGATGGTATGTCCAGCTGGGAGAGACTCCCCCCAAAGGCTCGCGCGGCGCGCCAAAACCAAAGCGAGTAAGCCTGCCACCAGATGTGTCTCCTTCTTCTCTTACCTTGGAAAAAGCGCTCGCGCTCCTTTCCTTTCCACGCGAGCTAGGGAAACATCCGCAAACCGGCGAGCCAGTGACGGCGCATTTGGGCCGTTTTGGCCCCTATGTTGCTTGCGGCAAAGAGTTCAGGTCGCTCAAAGATCGTGATCCCTCAGAGGTCACATTGCATGAAGCCTTGGAGCTGTTGGCGCAACCTCCCGCTTCGCGACGTGCTAAAAGGCGTTCGTAACTGAGGCGGAAGAAGTCTCGTCTTGGGTGCCTCAAGAGGCTACCCATGCATTGTGGTAGATGCTATTTCGCGAGCTTGAGGTTCGGAAAGCGGGGAGACGAGAGCAAGATGCAGGGAGCGGCCTTCAACTTTTTTGAGTGCTTCCTGTACTTCGCTGTAGGTGACGGATAAAATGCGTTCGCGCGCTTGATGCGGAGTTTGCTCGGCCAAATCGTAGAGTGTCGCAAACGCGAGATGGTTCGCGCTTGCGTGGGTAGTTTCCGAGCGCAAGGCGTAGCGTCCCGCTAGCGCTTCGCGCGCTGTCAAAAACTCTTCCTCACTAATGCCTTTTTCTGCGAGCGACGCGTGCTCGTTCTGCAAAATGGAGAGCACTTCTCCAATATTCTCTGGCGAGGTGCCGACATAGGTGGAAAACGCACCAACATGAAGATACGCGTCAAACGAGGTGCTCACCCGATACGCTAGCCCGCGCTCCTCGCGGATGAGGTGGAAAAATCTGGAGGAAAGCGAGCCGCCCAGCGCAAAGGCGGCAATTTCCAAAGGCCACGCGCGCGGATCTTTTATTCCCACAGGCACCGATATCCCCACCATGAGATGCGCTTGCGCCAAATCGCTTCGGCTTATCGCTTTTATGGTTTCTCCCGTTTGAAGGGGGTCGATTGACGGCTGGGCTTCTGCCGCGTCTTCCCTTTTCCACCCGCCAAACCAGCGCTCCACCTCTTTTGCCACTGCTTCTGGGGAGACATTCCCAGCCACCGCAATTGCTAAGTTGCGAGGGTGGTAGTTTTTTTCCCGAAAGGAAAGCACTCCTTCTCGGTTCATCGCACGAATGGAATCGCGCGTTCCAATGATGGTGCCGCCCAAGGGTTGGTCGCCAAAGAGGCTTTCCTGCAAGGCGTACCATACGACGGATTCCGGGTCGTCCTCATAGCGGTTGATTTCCTCCAAGATGACCTTCCTCTCGCGCTCTAATTCTTCAGCAGGGATGGTGGCGTTGCACATCATATCCTCCAAAACATCAAACGCGACCGAAAGGTGTTGGGCGGGAACGGCAACCCAGTAGTGCGTGTTGAGGTAGCTCGTGAACGCGTTGGAAACGCCTCCCACCCTGTCAATGGCGAGCGCTACTTCTTTTGGTTTCGGATAGCGTTTGCCGCCTTTGAAAAAGAGATGTTCCAAAAAGTGGGCAACGCCGTAGTTCACCTCTAACTCTTCGTGCGCGGCGCCGACTTTCGCGCCGATCACGACAGCCGCTGTATCCACTCCCGGCATTGGGAGTGCCGCCCAACGCAAACCGTTAGGCAATGTTTCTTTGTGGAAGTTGGATATACCGTTTGACATATGACGCTATACGGTAGCACACAGCTGGTGCCGCAGTCCAGCCAGTGTTGCAGCATTTGTTGATGCCATGACCACCCGGACGAGCAATCTATCCAAACCATCAATCCCATCATCCTCGTTTTGATTGTGTCTGATATCTTGTTTCTTTGTAGGCTTCGGCCTTGCCAACCACATTATCGCGATATTTTTTATTTTTCCGAGCATATGAAAGGAAGATCACTGTCTGTGGTAGGAGTTGCCTCTGCGATATTTCTTGTCGTAAAAGCACCGCGCAAATCCCAATGGCGCAGTGAGTCAATAAAAATCATGATGTGTTTGATTTCGTCTGGTTGGTGCGCGGGTCATTTCTGGTTGCCGCTGTCCCGCTTCTCTATTTCCTTGCAGTCGTAGCGTTTTTCATCCTTGCGCGGGCGGTGTATCGCAAAATTCTGCAAAATGTATAGTGGTGGCGTTCGTTTGTTACATCGCATTCGCCTCCGCCGTATACTCCAAAATCATAGTCGGCGAACGCTTCGCGTCCGCCTCCTTAATTTTGTGCCGGAGGGGGGAGTCGAACCCCCACGGGTTGCCCCGCGCGATTTTGAGTCGCGTGCGTCTGCCAATTCCGCCACTCCGGCCTGTTGGCAAGTGTAGCACAAACTACCCCTCGCGTCAGCTTAAGGTCCTTGTGTTGGCGCTTTCCAAAAGCGCCAGCGTTTCTTCGTCGGAAAGTTGATTGAAGTGTTCGTAGTACGCGCCTACCGCCCCCATGAAATTAGTGTCTTCGTGGAAAATGATCACTTCATCGGCCTGTTGGCGCAACAGGTGTCCCACCTCGAGAGGAGCAACCGGCAACCCGACAACAACACGCTTCGCACCTTTCTCGCGCAGAGCCGCGATTGCAGCGAGAATCGTAAGGCCTGTTGCCGCGCCGTCGTCGACCACAATAGCGGTTTGGCGAGAAGCATCTTCGGAGAGCATCCACGGCTGAAATCTGCGTGTTCGTTCTTCAATTTCATGTTGCGAAAGTTCCACGGCGTTTTCGAGCCATTCAGGGGGAACCCGTTCTCGTGCGTCTTCGTCGCACACCACAATGCCGTTTTCCGCGACAGCGCAAACAGCAGCTTCGGGATTGCCTGGCATCCCAACCTTTCTCACCAGCATCACTCGCAATGGCAATTGGAGGTGCCGCGCGATAGGGGCTCCAACAGCAACCCCGCCGCGCGGCAAAGCGACGACAACTGCACGTTCGTTTGTGTCAATACGGCCAAGCAGAGCACGGGCAAGTCTTTCTCCCGCGTCACGCCTATCTAAAAAATGCATACTCTCCTACTTTTCGGAGGTTTTTCCGGAACGAGAACCACGAGCTCTCGCTCTTTTGCCTTGCACGCCTAACGTGGAAGGAACGAGCGTGGGGTGCAAGGGGGAAATGCGGCGCAGTTTTTCAAGGAGCGCTGCGCGGGCTTCGCCGCTTGCGTTTGAGAGGCGCTCGAGAATTTTGCGCACTTTCGTGCGCCGCGCTCGGCGTTGGCGGAGCACAAGAGCATTACGGGAAGGAGCTATGCGTCCCATACAAACTGGATCATACCAAACAAGGTAGCGGCTTGCAAGGATGTGAGATCGAGTTGCGCGTTTTTGTCGCTTATGCTAATATAGCGGCGCTATGGCACAACGAAAAGCAGGAGGAACTGCAAAAAATCTGACGGATTCCAAGCCGAAATACTTGGGCGTTAAGGTGTTTGACGGACAGCCGGTTCAAGCGGGGGAAGTTATCGTCCGCCAGCGGGGCACCCGTTTTGTTCCCGGGCGCAATGTTGCCGTCGGCCGCGACTATACCCTGTTTGCCAAACAAGACGGCGTGGTGACTTTTTCTTGGGTTCGAAAGACCTCCTTTACCGGAGCGGTAAAGTGGGTATCGCGCGTGAGCGTTGTCCCTGAAGAGCAAGCGGGCAAGGCTGGCGATAATTCCGCAAAAGCCTAGCACATCTCTCACAAGGAAGGTTGTCGACTCGCGGTTTGCTTGACCGCGTTTTTGCCGTTGTGTGGCAGGAAGCTCGTTTCCTCCGGAGCGTGGGGTAAACCCTACACCGTTACGCCGAGATCGGTTCAACGCGAATATTCAGCGGCACGCGGCGCACCTCGGGAATGTCAAGTATGGCTTCGTATACCCCCGTCTCTTTAATTGGTGCGGGAAGTTTGATGCCGCACTCGTCGGGTATGGCAACGCCGCAGGTTTGCGCGACGGCTTGCGCGATTTCTTTTTCGTGAATAGCGGTATACAAGCGGCCCGAGGTGTTTGCTCGAGCTTGCAAGACAAAAGGAGCTTTCGCGGTGACACACCGCTCAATTGTCTCAGCAAGGGTGGTGAGACGCTGGCGGTGCGCGATTTGCGCTTCGTGGCGCACGGCAAGGATACGAGCGCTTTCGTGCGCGGTAACCGACCGTCCAAGTTTTTTGGGGATGAGGACATTGCGTGCATAGCCGTCCGGAACCTCCACGATAGAGCCTTTTTTCCCCAGCTTTGCCACATCCGCATGGAGGTAAATGAGCATACTCTTACGGCTTTCTTGCTTCTTCCAGCGTCCGTTCAAGAACACGGTCGCGGCCTTGCGCAATATCTTCCGGCGAAATCTCAACAACAATGTCGGGCGTGATGCCTTTGTTGGAGATGGTTTTTCCGGAGGGTGTCAACCAGTGCGCGATGGTTATCTTAAGGTTGGTGTGGGGATCGACAGGAAAGAGCTCTTGGACAGAGCCTTTGCCAAAGGAGGTTTCTCCAATGATAACCGCTTTTTTGTGGTCCTGCAGAGCGCCTGCGAGGATTTCTGAAGCGGAAGCTGATCCTCGGTTGATCAACACGAAGATCTTCGCTCCCCCTTTGGCGCGCTGAAGAATGTTGTAGCCGCGAGAGCGGTGATGCACCAACGGCTTCCCCTCCCCGCGATATTCAGAAACGACAATGTCGCCAACCGGCAGGAAGTAACTTGCCATTTCTACCGCCGCTTCCATAAACCCTCCAGGGTTGCCCCGCAAATCAAGAATGAGTGCTCGCGCTGGGCTTTCCACGAACGCGCGCATTGCTTCACGGAAAAGTTCCACGCTTGTGCCGCCAAAGTTATAAAGCGAGATCACAAACACGCCATCGTCCCGTAAAGTATAGTCGAGCGTGGGGATGGCGATTTTTGCCCTCACAACCTCAATATCACGCGGCGCCTTTTCGCCTTCGCGGAAGATGGTGAGCACAACGGGTGTGCCGATCTCGCCGCGAATGCGCAGGACCGCGTCTTCAATAGACCAGCCTTGCGTTGGTTCTCCGTCAACGGCAATGATTTTATCTCCGGCTTGTATACCAGCCTTTTCTGCTGGAGAGCCTTTCAAAGGCGATACGACTACAAGGATGTCGTCGCGTATACCAATTTCAATGCCGACACCGCCGAATTCCCCTTGGATGTCTTCGGTGAAGATTTTGTTTTCTGTGGGCGGGAGGAAGGTGGTGTAAGGATCGTTATACGAGGCCGCAAGACCCATGACGCTACCGTACACCCGATCTTGAACAGGCGTCGTGCTGGTGGGCGTTGCGGGAACATAGTAGGAATCGAGCAAATGCCACGCCTTAAAAAGCACCGAAAAATCAACACCGGCAGGTGGTTCGTTCCATGAGCCAATAATCGTAAGCGTGCCAAACGCTGTTCGAGTTATTCCTCCGACGACAACGCCCCCAACAAATGCTCCCACCAAAAGAGGAACCAGCACGAATCGCGTCCACCGCTTTTGAGAAGGAGGGCGGTGTGTCGGGTGAGATGTGTCCCGGTTCATGCTCGGCATAAAAAGTAGTATATCAGGATGGGCGTACAGTTGTCCAACAAGATTTTGCGTGTGGTATACTTGCTGATGTATGCGGCGCGAGATAGTGCTGTCCACGGCGCGGTGGATTGATGTGCAATCCCCTTCCTCTGACGAATTACAGCGACTCGGGGGGACATTCGCTCTCCCCCCTGTGCTTTTGGAAGAATTGGCGGCTCCGTCTGCGCGTTCACGCCTGGATGTGTATCCGGAAGAAAACATTGTGTACTTCGTGTTTTCTATACCCACGACAAAACGGCCCGGACCCGACACGGAAGCGGAAATTGATCTCGTGATAGCGCCGTCATTTCTTCTTACCGTTCACTATGAGCACATTGATCCTCTGCACAAGCTTTTCAAAGAGCTGGAAGTCGCCGCGGCCACTTCTCAAAAGAAGGGGCTTGACGGTTTTGATTTGGCTCGTCTTGTGCTCTTGAAGCTTTATAGTTCGGTGCGCCATGAGCTTACAGCAATTCGCGCTGATCTGGAAGACATTGAAACACGAATGTACCAAGGAGAGGAAAAGGAAATGGTGTTTGCTTTAGCGCAAAGCGCGCGTGACCTCCTGAATGTCCGCCAATCGCTTGAACCGCACGGCGTGCTGTGGCGCCATTGGGAAGAACAACTACCGCAAATCTTTGCGGGGGAACCCAAGCTGTGCGCAAAGGCCCGCGCGCTCACGGGGCGCCTTCGCCGCTCTTTCGAAGAAGTAATGATTGAAACAAACTCGCTCAGTTCCTGGCTAAAGGAATTGCGAGAAACGAACAGCTCACTCGTTTCCACGAAACAAAACGAAGTAATGAAGGTGTTGACCATTATGGCGTTCATCACCTTCCCTCTCACGCTTATCTCAAGCATTTTTGGTATGAATACCACCTACCTTCCCATTGTTGGCGCCAAAGGTGATTTTTGGATCATCATTAGTATTATGATGACGCTCACGATTACGTTCTTTGTATATTTCTGGCACAAGAGGTGGCTACGGTAAAATTACCATTATGTGGATGTTGGGGTATTTGGCGGCGCAGTCTACTGAGGAAGAAGAGAATTTGGCCCTGCCATTAGTGCGGATTACGGGGACGCCGCAAGCAGGGAGATCAATTCCTGCTTGCGCTGATGAAGACCCGGAGAGCGAAGTGCGGATTTACACGTGCGGTCCCACGGTGTATGACGCTCCGCATATTGGCAATTTGCGCGCGTTTGTGGTTGCCGACACCCTGCATCGTGCGTTGCGCGCGCGGGGGCACACGGTGCGCCACACCATTAACCTTACTGATTTTGGTCACCTAACTTCGGATGCTGACGAAGGGGAAGATAAAATGATGCTTGCCCTCGAGCGCGAAGGCTTGCCCCGCACAATGGAGGCAATGAAGCAAATCGCCGACCGATACGCGGAGATATTCTTTGCCGATCTCGACGCCTTGCTCATCCCGCGAGACCGCTACATTTTCAGCCGTGCGAGCGATTATGTACCGGCTATGACCGCCATTGTGCGAACGCTTCTTGAACGGGGATATGCCTACACGACGCCCGATGGCGTGTACTTTGATGTGGCAACTTTTCCCGAGTATGGTTTGCTGGGTAATGTCCGTGCGGCGGATAAGGAGGCTGGAGTGAGAGTGGCCCCAAATCCTCACAAGCACCACCCGGAGGACTTTGCGTTATGGAAGTTTTCTTCCGATCCGACCCTTGGTTGGGAGGCCCCGTGGGGGCGCGGGTTTCCCGGATGGCACACGGAGTGCGTGGCAATGATTTTTGATACCTTGGGGCGCTCTATCCATTTTCACACCGGCGGAGAAGACCACATTGCCGTGCATCACAACAATGAAATAGCCCAAGCTGAAGCCATAACCGGCAAACCCCTTTCTCGTTGTTGGATTCATAACGCGTTCGTGCAAGTGGAAGGGAAAAAGATTTCCAAGTCAATCGGCAATGTGGTGAAACGGGAGCATATAGAGGACCGCGGGTATCCCCCTCTCGCGCTCCGCTACCTCTTTCTGCAGGCGCATTATCGTTCCCCTATCAATTTCACATGGCAGAGTATGGAAGCTGCCCACCACGCCTACCGCCGACTGCGGGAGAAAGCCTTCAGTGCGTTTCGGGAACAGACGACGATGCCCTCTTTGTCTGAAGCGCTCGCAACTCCTGAAGGGCGCGGCGTGTATGACTTGATTGCTGACGATTTGAAAACGCCTCAAGCCCTAGCGTTTGTGTGGCGCCAGTTGGAAAGCGCGCGCGACGCGCGGCAAACACGCAACCTCCTTGTTGTCGCGGATGAACTCCTTGGGTTAGGGCTCACCAGCGAAAAAATGAAAAAAGTGTTTCCCCTCTCGCCGCTTCCCCGAGAGCAGTGGCCAGAAGAAGTTGCGCAATTGGTAGCGCAACGGGAATCACTGCGCAAGGGCGGGAAATTTACTGAGGCGGACGCCTTACGAGAAGCCATCCGCTGCAAGGGATTTGAACTACGAGACACTTCCGAAGGCACGATTCTGATGTCAAAAGACCCCGCTTAACGATAATCTGAGGCTGTCCCCACCATATCCCCCTCCCCTCCCCAAACGCGATGGTGAGAGCCCTCGCGCCATGGTGTATACTAAGACGCACTTATGCGAGAATCTCCCGGCGCACCCGTTCCTCCTCACGACTTGGACGCTGAGCGAGCCTTACTCGGTTCGCTGATGCTGCGCGCCGAAGCGCTGCATGATGTGATTGATGCTGTGACGGTTCGCGATTTCTACGCGGAAAAACACCAGCACATTTTTGAAGCAATGCTTTCCCTTTTCCACAAAAGCGAGCCCGTGGATCTGTTGACGACCACGGCAGCACTTCGTGCTACAAAGCGGCTAGAGAAAATAGGAGGTGCCAGCTATCTTTCCTCGCTCGTCAACGCGGCGCCAGCAGCGGCGAATATTGTACACTACGCCCAAATCGTGCACAGCACGGCGGTCCTGCGGCGCCTCATTGCCGCAGGCGAAGAAGTCGCGCAGCTTGGCCTTGAGGGCGGATCAGATCTTGAAACAATTCTCGATCGGGCGGAAAAAGCGATTTACGAAGTGAGCAACACATCCGGCATGAGGAAGTTTCTTTCCATAAAAGAATTAGCGTTTGACGCCATTGAGCGCATTGAAAAACTCCACAAGCGCGAAGGCGGACTGCGGGGCATTCCCACAGGATTTCCCGAGCTCGACGCGCTGTTGTCTGGGTTGCAACCGTCGGATCTTGTTATCCTTGCCGCCCGACCTTCTATGGGCAAGACAGCATTCGCGCTTGATATCGCGCGCAACGCGGCGGTGCGCTATGGCGTGCCTGTTGGCATCTTTTCCTTGGAGATGAGCGCTCAACAGCTCGTTGATCGGCTTTTGGCTGCAGAAGCTAAGGTTGACGCCTGGAAATTGCGAACGGGTAAATTGACTTCAGACGCTGAATTTCAGCAAATGCAAGAAGCGCTCGACCGTTTGTCAGCCGCCCCGATTTTCATCGATGATCAGCCGGCAACCACCATTATTTCAATGCGCTCCGTGGCGCGGCGCTTGAAACGCGAAAAGGGACTCGGACTTATTGTAGTGGATTACCTCCAGTTGATGTCGCCGACGGCTACGCGGGCGAGCGATTCGCTGGTCCAGCAGGTGACGGAAATTTCCCGATCGCTCAAGGCGCTCGCACGCGAATTGGATGTGCCTGTTCTTGCGCTGTCTCAACTTTCACGCGCTATTGAGCAAAGGCGCGGCAGGCCCCGTCTTTCTGATTTGCGCGATAGCGGTTCTATTGAACAAGACGCTGATGTGGTGATGTTCATTCACAACGAAAGTAAGATGCGTGAAGACGGGGAAAGAAACAATTTGACGGAGATTTTGGTAGAAAAGCACCGCAACGGCCCCATCGGCAGTGTGACGCTCTTTTTTGACGATCGTCGGGCGACCTTCCTTCCCGTTGAAAAAAGCGATTTTGGCGCGTTTGCCGCCGCGCCGATGGCGCAGGCTGAAGATTTCAGTGAAGAATTTTAATGCGCGAGCGGCTGCCGATGCGCACGCGAAGCAAACGCACTATGGCGACCCCTCTGCTCGATCCATTTGCCGATCTTGCCGAAAAGTTGCGAGCGCTGCCGGGGGTTGGTTTACGGCAGGCGCGCCGTATGGCCGAGTATCTCGGGAGAATGCCGCAGGAGGAGGTGGAGGCTTTGGTGCGTTCGCTTCGCGCGCTTTCTGAATCGCTTGCGCGCTGTCCTTGCTGCCACCGTATGTTTGTTCCTTCGCAAAATCAAAGCGGCGAGACTCAGTATTGCCAATTGTGTGGGGATAACACTCGCGATGACACCACCTTGATGGTGGTGGCAAAAGATATTGATCTTCTTACCATTGAACGCAGCGGAACCTATAAGGGGAGGTACTTTGTTCTTGGCCGCCTTCTCACCTTTAGCGGCGCTACTGAGCGCGGTCTTTTACCTCTTGCGGCGCTTTCAGAGCGGGTCGCCGCTCTGCCGCCAGGAGGCGAGGTGATTATTGCCCTAGGCGTTACGGCAGACGCGGAAGTAACCGCGCGAGCCGTTTCGGAAGAAATTACGCCCAAACTTCCTCCTGGGGTCCGCCTCACGATGCTGGGGCGCGGTCTTTCGACAGGAACGGAAATTGAATATGCTGATCCCAATACGCTCTCGTATGCGTTGCGGTTCCGCCAGCCTCTTGTCAGCCCGACAACTGAAGAGATTCAACCTGCCGCCGGGTCGGAAGAGTGACAGCTGATACAAAACGAAAAACGGTTGAGGGGATATAGCAACACTGACGCGCGTCCTTGCGGCTCGTGCTTTTTTTGAGTATGCCATTTAACGGATTGCCGTGATTCGTACCTTGCAGTATGCCTGTCGATGCCCTTTATTCTTAAATCCTCCCGTATTTACTTTGGAGCGAAATCGCATCACTGCGACTTTTTTTGCTTTTCCAATTTCAATAATTTCAGCTTCTACTCTCGCTCCCTTCACGGTGGGGGTGCCGATAAGCATGTTTGTACCGTCGTCTTTGAGGAGGACCTCAGAAAAAGTCACGGACTCTCCCGGTCGGAGCTCTTGTGGCAACCGTTCAACCACAATGGTATCGCCGACTGCCACGCGATACTGCTTCCCCCCTGCTCTGATAACGGCGTAGGTCATAGTACTTTCAGTATGCCAAAAAAGCGCCTACCGCGCAAGACCCCCCAGCCAGAGGCTCACTTAGCGGATTATTTTTGGGCTCCTTCTTCTTGCTCGTTCAATTCCGCGACTGGAGAAAGGGGACGCTCAGCGATGGCAAGAGATTCCAACTGTGGAGCTTCTTTGCTGCTGTTGAGGCGGGCGATATCCTTGTCTATCTTGAGCCACTCTTTCGCGGAAGCGTTGTAGTGGTTCACGGCCGTGGTGAGCGTAAGGCCGACTTTGTGGTACGATACCTCGTACGCTTTTAAGTGGCGCTGGAGTTTTTCCACATTTTTAAGAATTTCTTGCGCGTTTTTCTCGATTTGCCACGCGCGCAAGCCGTCATAAACCGTTTGCAAGTAGGCGGTGAAGGTGGTGGGAGAAGCGATGATGACGCGTTTGTTGTGCGCGTACGACACAAGTGTTTCCGCCCCCACTGTTCCGGAAAGGAGGTCGTAGTAAATAGCTTCCGAGGGTATATACATTATAGCAAACGGCAAGGTTCCTTTTTGCGGCAGGATATACTTGGCGGTTTCATTGATGCGCTGTTTGAGCGCCTCATAGTGCGCTTTCAGCGCGCGTTCCCGTTCTCCTTCGTCGGAGGCATCCATAGCGCGCTGAAAATCATCAAGGGAAAATTTTGCGTCAATGGGAATGACACCCTCTTTGACGAAGATGGCCGCATCCGCAATAAGGCCGGGGGCAATGGTGTGCTGCAGAGCAAACGCCGTTGGTGGAAGGATGTTTTCCAAGACAAGCTGTAGGGATCGCTCCCCGAGCGCTCCGCGCTGTTTTTGGTTGGTGAGCGTCCGTTCAAGATTTTTAAGCGCTGTTTGCAACTCCATCACACGCGCTATCTTTTCGTTAGTCGATCCGGTCGTTTCCGAAACCTCTTTGAGCTGGCGCGTAAGCGACTCCTGCGTGGCGCGGATGACTTCTGTTGTTTGCCGCATTTGGCTTTCAAACGCGGAAAACATCGTGCGCGTGTTTTCCTGCAGCGATCCTTGCAAGGCGGAAAGAGATGTCTTAACAACTTCAAGGTGCTCAAAAAGTTGTGTGTGTGCCGCCGCGGCGCGCCGCGCGACAACCCAAGCAACTGCCCCGCCCACGACCACGGCGGCAATAAGGGCAATCCCAACTAAGACCCATTCCATATGTCGTAAGAGTAGCACATTCACGCTGCCACCTCCTTACGGCGCCGATGCGGCAGGATGATGAAGAGGTATTTCCCCAGCTCTATCACGGCGAGATTTCCAAGACCTAAGAGAGCCAGTGCGGCGACCATCGTCGCGTCGAGAGAGACGAGCGCGAGCAGGTTGCGCAGAGGAGGCAGAGCGAATGCTAGAAACAGCAGGAGGGTTGAAATGGCAAGCGCGATAAGGAGGAAGCGGTTGTCGGTAAAGCGGATGCGCCATAATGGGCGCCGCAGGCTTTTGAGCGAAAAGGCAAACAGCAGCGAATCAAGCACTAGAGCGACGAACATAATTGAACGGAGGTGGTCCAAGTCGTATCCTTGGAAATACAGGTAGAAATACAGCGCTATGAGCATTGCGGATGTGACGACGGGGATAATAATAATCATTCGAAGAAGTGCGGGAGTCAAAATAGAACGCAAGGCTACCGATTTGGGTGAACGGCGCATACTGTCCGGCTCTTCAGGCTCGAATGAATACGCAAAGCTCATAAAACCCTCTTCCACAATGTTGGTCCATAGCAGTTGACGTGCGAGAATCGGCAGGGGGGTTCCCGCAACCACGGAAGAGCCCACGAGAGAAATGCCGCTAAAGTTTGTGGAGATAAGGAAGACAATGATTTTTTTGATGTTGTCCATAATGCGCCTGCCGACGCGAATCGCCGAGACAATAATCCGGAAGCTGTTGTCTAAGAGGATAAGATCCGACGCGGCTTTTGCAACCTCCGTGCCGCTTCCGACAGCAACACCAATATTTGCTTGGCGCAATGCCGGGGCGTCATTCACCCCGTCGCCCGTCATAGCGACGATTTCTTCCTCCTCCTGCAAAAGGCGCACCATCCGCAATTTATGCTCGGGAGTAACGCGCGCAAACACACGATAAGAGCGCAAGGCTTCTTTCAAAGCAGCATCGTCCATCTTGTCTATTTGTGGTCCAGTGATGGCGCCGCGCTCGGCGTAAGGAATGCCTGCTGCGGTTGCAATATATTGAGCCGTCGCAGGGTTGTCCCCTGTTGCCATAATGACTTCCACGCCCGCTTGCACCACTTCTCGTATCGCATCAGGGACATCAGGCCGAAGCGGGTCTTCAAACGCAAGCAGTCCCCCAAAAATAACACCTTTTTTTGGGATAGGATTCGTGGGATCAAGTTTTGAAGCGGCGGTATGCGCGAACGCCACGGCAATAACGCGTTTTCCCTTTTGCGTGTGGGAAGCGAGTATCTGTTCCCAGCTGGCGCGAAGAACTGGGGAAAACGCTTTATGTTGGTGTGGATCGCCGAACGATGAAGCTGCCTCAAGAAGGACTTCCGGTGCCCCAACGAAGACGGCAAGGTTGAGCTTTTCCCCGGGGACCGTGTGCAAGGTGGCGCGATACTTTCGGGAGGAACGGAACGGAATCTCATCGATACGCGGCAATTGCACTAAAATTTCTGCTTGGGTAATTCCTTCTTCTAAACCGGCGGTAAGGATAGCGCGCTCGAGAGGACGGCCAATCGCGCGAAACGATCCGTCATCTTGTTTCTCCAAAAACGCGTCTGACGCCATGACAGCTCCTTTAAGGGGCCACAAGGCTTTTGTCTCCACCGCATCTTTGACTTTGAAAAAAGTTCGATCAACGACTTCAGGACCAACAATTTCCTTGAGTTGCATCTTGGCTTGCGTGAGCGTGCCGGTTTTGTCTGTGATGATAACTGAAGTGGAACCAAGGGTCTCCGCGGCGAGTAAATTGCGCACCAAGCCACGTTTATTGAGAATTTCTCGCATTCCCAACGCAAGCGTTACCGTAACCGCCGCCGGCAGTCCTTGCGGTATGGCGGCCACCGCAATAGCAACCGCCGTAAGGAAAAGCGCATCGAGCTCATATCCCCGCCACAAACCGACCGTCAGAAGCAGGAAAAGCATTCCAAATATGATGATGGTGAGCATTGTGGCAATGCGGCGTATGCCTCGCTCGAGAGGAGTTGAAACTTCTTCAGTCTGGCTCAGCGCCTCTGCGATGCGGCCGATTTGCGTGCGCATACCTGTTGCCACCACGACCGCTTCTCCTTCGCCTTGCGAGATGGTCGTTCCTGCCCACACCATATTTTTCCTTTCCGCAAGAGGCGCGTCTTCAAGAGCAATCGCTGCAGGATCCTTTTCGACATCCATCCATTCTCCCGTCAGGATTGCCTCGTTGGTGCGAATATCCTTTGCCCTGATGAGGCGGGAATCAGCAGGGACAATGTCGCCCTCGTTCAGGAGAATAATATCTCCAGGGACCAGTGTTTCCGCTGGAATCCGCCGTATTTCGCCAGCGCGGCGGACAGTTGCTTCGTGGTGTATTTCTTTGCGCAACGTTTCAAACGCTTCGGAAGCCTTCCACTCTTGGACCGTGCCGACAGCGAGGTTAATAACGAGCGCTATGGCTATCACAATTGCGTCAACCCATTCTTGAAGAAAAAGCGTGACTCCCAGAGCTCCAACCAACACCCACAAGAGTGGATTGCGAAATTGGCGCGCAAACACCTTGAAGATCGTGTCTTTCTTTTCTGCTTGAAGCTGATTTGGTCCAAAGCGAGCAAGCCGTAACGCAACCTCTCGTTGAGGCAGTCCTTTTTCAGGTTTGACGGAAAAAGCTTGCAAAGTATCAGCGGCGGAAAGCGTGTGCCAAAGATGCTGGGAAGACGGAGTGGACATAGCGAAAAACTTCTGCGCCAATTATAATTGGTGCGCGTGTTCACAAGTATAGCATTTTTTGCTACACTGCTTTCCTATGACCGAACCATCTTTTTTCAACGCTTTGGTGGAAAAAGTTCGTGCGGAGCTCAAGAATGCGATGCGAGAGCGCGATGAAGTGCGCGCCACTACCCTCAAAGGCATTCTCGCGGCGTTTGCGAACGAATCCGTCGCATTGGGGAGAACACCCCAGAGTCCGTTATCTGCCGTGGAGGCACAAAAAGTTTTGCGCCGACTTATAAAACAGCGTGAAGAGGCGAAGGAAATCTACGAGCAGCAAGGCCGCGCTGAACTGGCGCTACGCGAAGCGCAAGAAGCGGAAATACTGGCGCGCTTTCTTCCCCCTGAGCTCTCCGAGGGGGAAGTGCGCCAGATTGTTCAAAAAATACAAGCGCAAAACCCAACCACCAAAAGTGGAGCGCTTATTGGGTTGGTGATGCGTGAGGTGGCAGGACGCGCAGACGGCGCACTTGTTCGTCGTGTCGTTGAAGAAGAGACGCGAGCATCTTAGCGGGAGATTGGCGCCACTCGCCCACGAAACGCAAGGGCGCCTCGCGCCATTTTGGATGCGCGTACGCTATCCCCACACGGGGAAGCGCTTGTATTCGTGTGGGAGTGAAGCGAAAGCGGCTTATCCACGCTCCTGATTCCGGGGCGACAGGCTTGCCGAGGTGAAGATGTTGGGAAAGCCCAAGAAGACGCACAAGACGAGCGGGGCCAGAAGCATGCGCTGTGGCGCGCAGTAAGACGGCTCCGGCGCCGTCTTTGTCGGTGGTGATGTTGGCAAGCGTATGCATACCGTAAATAAAATAGAGGTACCAGTGCGCCGTTGTTTCAAACATAATGCGTGTTCGTTGTGTAGGACCAAAACGGGCGTGGCTCGCGGCATCTTCCGCTCCAAGATAGGCCTCTGTTTCCGTGAGCAAGTCAATGCGCAGGGATCCGTCTTGTTGCTGCACGATAACGAGCCGACCCACCAAGAGGGAAGCAACCAGGGGTGTTGGCCGAGCAAACAGACGAGGAGACAGCGCCTCGAACAGTGAGCCGGTTAACGCCGGAGGTTTTAGGCTGGAATACGCCATACGCTGGGATCTTCTAACAAAAAAGGTCCGATAGCAGTTCTGCGCAGACCGCACAAACTTGCCGGAACGCCTAATCGTCTGCCGAATTCGTGAGCAAGAGAGCGGATGTAGGTTCCCGAACCGACCTTCCAGCGGATAAGCGCGTGCAAGGCGCACAAAGGCGCGTCTTCTTGGGATTCTGCAAAAAACAAAAGCCGTGCCTCTTGCACTTCCATTAGTCGCACGGGAGGATCTACTTGTATGTCTTTTCGCGCAAGTCGGTACAGACGCTTCCCCCGCACTCGCACCGCGCTCCAGCGCGGCACGGGAAGCGAGAGAACGCCAACCATTGCTTGCAGTTCCTTTTCTACTCGCTCTCGCGAAAGAAAACAGGCGTCAGCAACCTCCTCTACCGCCCCCTCTAAGTCATCGGTCGTCGTGGATCTTCCTAAATGGACGAGCGCCTCGTAAGTTTTAGGAAGATCGACAAATTGCCGCAGGAATTTGGTGCCCCTCCCTACCCCAACAATGAGGAGCCCTTCGGCGAGAGGGTCGAGCGTGCCGGCATGGCCCGCCGTTTGTTCTCCTAACTGAGTTGCCAGTTGTAGGGCGGCCTTTCGCGAGGAAACACCCGGCGGCTTATCCACCAAATACACTTGCGGCGGTAGTTCCGGCGGCGCTTGCATACTGCGCGACCATCAGAAGAAAAAGGAGGTATCCCACAAGGAGGATGCTCCCTTCCCAACGATACCACGCCCTGGCGTATCCCAAGAGAAGGAGAACGACAGAAGTTGCGATTAACACTGGGATACCGATCCACCAAACCACCGGAGCAACGGTAAGCGGCGCGATAAGTGCGGGAATTCCCACGGTGCCCAAAAGATTGAAGGTGTTGGAACCGATGATGTTGCCGAAAGCGAGCGCGGATTCTCCCGTTATGGCGGCGCGAGTACTCACGACAAGTTCAGGGAGCGAGGTTCCCAAAGAAAGCGCAACCAGAGCGATAGCTGCTGGGGAAACATCAAGTATTTGAGCGAGTTGGGTCACAAACGCGACAGTGAAATCCGCCCCTTTCACCACTAAGATGATGCCAATTGTGAACCACAAAAACACGGAAAAGCGAGGGAATCCTGTCGCGCGGCGCTCTTCTATTGTGTGTATTGTTTCCTGTTCTTCCACTGGCCCAGCGGAGGATAAATCTCTCGTGAAAAGAAGGTGCCCGGCGTATATGCCATACACCACACACAAGAGAGCGCCTTCCAATAAAGTTACCGTCCTGTCCGCAACGGTGCCGAGGAAAAAAGCAAGCGCAATGATAAAAAAAGGAAGTTCAGTTTTGCTGAGGTCTTCGTTGATCGTGAACGACCGCGCAAGGAGAGCGCCCGCGCCTCCCACCAGAAGAACGTTTGTAATGTTGGCGCCCACCGCTTTTGCAATTGGCAAACTTGTGTAGTCATGCAAGGCGGCGGCGATGTTTGCTGCAAGCTCGGGCAGCGAAGTTCCTATGGCTACGACAAACACACCAATCAGATAGGGCGACAAATCAAAATAAATTCCGATGGTTCTGCCTCGCTCCACCACCAAACGCGATCCAATGACAAGTGCCGCGATGCTGGCTAATAAACCGAAAGCGAGAGGTATTGCTCCTGTCATACAACCGAATACTACCGACAGCACGTAGTGGAGCTATGGCGTGGCGAAAAACAACTTCATCACAAAAAAGACATAAAAGAGAAGGAACATAATTCCTTCCCACCGGTTGACCATTCGCGCAAGGCCGCTGACAAAGAGTATGAAAGAAGCGCCGGCCAACACCATCAGCGAGAAACTAATGAGCTCGGGTGCAACCGCAAACGGCTTAATGATTGCAGGCACCCCTACGGCAAAAAGAATATTGAAAGCGTTAGAACCAAAAATATTACCAACCGCAACATCGGTGTCCCCCTTCCAAAACGCTTGCAAAGAGACGGCAAGCTCCGGGAGTGAAGTCCCAAGCGCGACGATCGTGAGCGATACCACGGTGGTGGAAATGCCTATGAGGAGTGCGAGGTATTGAACGACGGTCACGAGCCCTTTTGCTCCAATGACGACAGCCGCAAGACCCAAGACTGTAAGCAAGCCCGCAACCGCAATGGATGGTGCCGTATTGACGGCTTCAACTCGCTGTTGCGCCTCCTCTTGCCCTTCGTCTTTTTCTTTTCCGTTGTCTTCAAACAGCTGGTAGCCCAAATACGCAAGGTATGTTCCAAAAAGCAGCCAGCCTTCGAGTTGGTCTATTTCTCCGTCGTTTGCAATAGCAATAAAGTGAGTTGTCGCAACGGCAAAAATAATGAGTTCGTGGCGTATGGTTTCATCGCCAATACGCAAGGTGTGGGAGAACGCGCCAAGAACCCCTACGATAAGTAGGATATTTGTTATATTCGAACCGATGGCATTGCCGAGGATGATGCCGCCATCTCCCGAAAAGAGCGCCACCAAGCTTGTGGCAAGTTCAGGGAGCGAGGTACCCACTCCCACAATGAGGACACCCACAACAAACGGCGTAAACCCTGCCGCGTAGCCGAGTTTTTTAGCGTTTTCTACGAAGATATCAGCGCCCTTGACGAGAATCACAAGGAACAAGCAGAGGAACCCTGCAAGGGTGATAAGAAGCATATTCGACGAAGTGTTATTCAGGAAGATCGTGTGGCGCTCGATCCAGCAGAACGGTCACTTCTCGAAATTCCCCCTCGTGATATACCTCTAATTTCACGGCGTCCCCAGGAGCGTAGCGACGGATCAGTGCCCCAAGAGGAGTTGATTGGGTAACTGCTTCATTGTTGACTTTTGTGATGATGTCGTTTTCCTCAATACCAGCCTTGTCGGCGGGAGATCCAGGGATCACCGCGAGTTGCTTAGGATCACTGCCTCGGACGATAAGCGCGCCTTCTTTCAAGGGTAAAGAATTCATCTTTACCATTTCAGGGGTAATCATTCTATAGCGCACGCCAAGCCACGGTCGGACAATCTCTCCTTCTTCTTGGATACTGCGCAAGGCGGGCTTAACCATTTCTGCTGGAATCGCGAATCCAATATTTTCTGCTCCTGAAGCGACAGCCACATTAACGCCGAGCACCTTGCCGTCGAGCGTCAAAAGAGGGCCACCTGAATTTCCGGGATTAATTGCCGCGTCGGTTTGCAGGACGCTTTCTAGGGCTTTCACCTCCGAAATTCCTCGCGCGACGACAGACCGCCCCTTGCCCGCCAACACGCCTACTGACACTGAATCGACAAACTCTCCCAACGCGTTGCCTATTGCGATAACGGATTGCCCTAATTGGGCGTCTGAAGAATCTCCCAACGGGAGTACGGCTTGCGGTGTGTACGCCACTTTAATAAAAGCAATATCTAAAAACTGGTCTCGCCAAATGCGCTCCGGGACCAAGACCTCGCCGTCTGCCGTGACGACTTCGTATGATCCATCCTCATCGCTCACAACATGGCGATTGGTGACGATAATGCCTTCCTTGCTCACAAAAAAGCCCGTCCCTTGAAACTGTTGTTCTAAAGGAAAAGTTTCATCACCGAAAAACGGCAGTAGTGACCCTTCAAACGGAAAGCGCGTAGAAACGGATTTTGTTGTGGAGCCAACAATACTCACCACGGCTGGGAGCGCTTGCCGAACCGTGGCAACAATCCGCCCTTCGTGCTCCGATGAGGGCGTAAAAGATGATGAGACGGACTGTTCCGACACTGGCGGCTCTTGGAGTGCGCGTAGGATTGCCAAGCGCAAAGGCGCTACCCACACCAAGACGCCTAACATAAGCGCTGTAAGCCCAACCCACACGATTGTGCTTATGAGCGTAATCAAAAGCCAGGGACGCATCATACCTCAAGTGGAATGCTTTTTAGGCGGAACACTGCAGAGTATACCACAAAAAACGCAACAACACTCTTTGCTAAGGGTATACGCGAAAAGGGAGGCGTTCGAGCTTGAGTAGTCTCCCTAAGAGTATGCCTACGAGTTGATTCGCAGGAGCGTTGAAGTACCACAAAGTTGATCCCGGCGGTTAATGTTTCTTGCATCATATAGCAAAAAGCGCTGTTTTGCTTATCTCCGAGAAATCCTCAACAATATTTTCTGGCTCTTCTTCTTGCATCTCTTTGTTTGGCACCAAAAACCCCTCGGCGGTGTGGAACATGCTTGTCGCGTGCCGATGCGACTCGGTAGCAGGGTTTGGATGGAAAAAGAAATGCGCCGTTATTGTTTTTCATCATGAAAAAATCCCATTAAAATGATGAAAAAGAATACCGACGCCACGGAGGCGCGCCATTGCAAAAAGCGAGAAGTTTCCAACAAGAGCGGATCTGCTTGTGAGCGAGCTTGAGGAATGAGTGAGAACCATTTTATATACAGGGCGGCGCCAAGCACGAATCCTAGTGGCACGACGATAAACAAATGCACCTCAATAAAAGCAATGCCGAGCGTGTTGACGGAAGGATTTTAGTTCCCGTTATTTTTCCCGAGCGATGTGTACTGCTTCGCGTTACGAAGGAAAGTTGGCGCGTTACATGCTGAATGGAGCTTGGCGTATGGCAAGCGCGATGTGTGCGCCGACCAGCAAGGCTTCACCACCAGCCACCAACGACATTCCGCACGTCGCTTTCTCTTGCGCGGGCGCTCACGCGAGCAAAGCAACGCCTAAGAGGACGAGAGTTCCAGAAATGAGGATTGGCGCTTTTTAATTCCTCATACATAGGAAAATCTTTGCGCCAAATGCTAAAAGGTGCGCCGAGCATTTTGAGAAAAGTCAGCAATGCGGCGATAAGCGCCTCGCCGAGAGAATAAACGCTATCCCTCACGAGATAAAAGCCTATCCGAAGGGATTAGCGCAATGAGCAACCCTCCCACAGCAAGCAGCCCACCCGCAAGAACCGCTACCAACTGCCGCACCATAGATTTTTATTGCATCACCTTGGACACGGGCATAGCGGGTAAGCAATAAGAATCTGCTGTGACCCCTACGGGACTCGAACCCGTGTTTCCGCCGTGAGAGGGCGGCGTCCTAGACCGCTAGACGAAGGGGCCCTGTGTTGTATACGCTTCTTATACCACATTTCCAAGCGACATGCCACAACAAAACAGCGAGAGTCTCACAGGAGTTAGTCGTCGGTCGTCGCATCTTCATCGTCGGAGATTTGCGCGGGCAGCGCGGGAAGCGTGATGACAAAACGACTGCCCTTCCCTCGTCCTTCTGAAAAGATTCGTATGGAGCCGCTGTGCGCTTTTACGAGGCGCTTTGCAATATACAGACCTAAACCCGTGCCGGACACATTGGCCCCTTGCGCGTTGGAGGCGCGATGGAATTTGCTGAAGAGTGTCGGTATTTCTTCGGGGGGAATACCAATGCCGCTGTCTTCGACTGTGATGACATATTCCTGCCTCGCGCCCTTTCCTGGGCAAAGAGAGACGCGCACCCATCCCGAAGGCGTGTATTTGATGGCGTTATCGATCAAGTTTGCGATGACTTGGCGGATTTTCACCTGATCGCCGTAATAGGGATACTGCGCCGGCTGTCGTGCGATAGCGCAAGAAAACGATAGCCCCTTTTCTTTCGCGCGCATTGAAAATTCTTCGCACAATTGGCTCACCAATTGCCCTAAATCAAAGTGATGCATATCATAATGCATCCTTCCTTGCTCAATGCGCGTTACATTGAGGAAATCGTCCACCATTTGCGCCATTGTGGCGGCGGAAGCCTCAATACGGTCAACGATCTCTTGGGCGGAAGGGGGGAGTTTGCCGTAGGCATTCTCCTTTAACAGCGATGAGTAGCCTCGCACAACAGCAACCGGCCCGCGCAGTTGGTGGGACGCAATGGAAAGAAACTCCGTTTTTTGCTTGTCGAGCTCTTGAAGCCGCTTATTTGCCGCCTGAAGATCTTTAGTGAGTTTTTGCAGCTGGATTTGTCGTTTCAAATCTCTGCGATAGATCTCTAAAAATAAAAAAGCAAAAGACAACACAAGCAGAAATAATAAGGTTCTTGTTGTAAATTCCGTCCACTGTTCCGCAGAAAAGATATCTGTAAAAGCTAAGCCTACCATTAACAAGACAAGCACTTGCGCTAAAGAAGTGCGCATTTGCATAAGATTGAATTGCGCCATGGCGTACAGAAAAAGAAAGATGGCAATAGGGACAAGGAAAGAGCCCCACGGCCAGATGGTTACTTTATACCAAGGGAGAAAATTAGAAATTCCTATGATCACCGTGATCACGAGCGCTCCCGCGATAATCAACGCAACCCGTTGGGTTTGTTGGGGCGACGAGGGTGTCAGGATTAGTTTGCCGATAAAATAGATAGAAAGCCCAAGGTACACGCAATAGTATACAATGAACATCCAGTACAAATCGCCGGCGGTGGGCCAGTAAGAAAATCCTCCTAGGGTGTGGAAGTCTTTTACAAAATGCGGCGTAAACCCCAAGAGGACAAAAACGAGCGCGAAGCCATACCCCCCTATCAACCACCACCTTGCGTAGTGAAAAGAAAGAGAAAATATATCGCGCACCCAATGAAAAAAAGTGCTCGGGATGAACGCCGCCCCCATATTGAGCAAGCCAAGGAATACCCTTGCCTCTTCTTCAGACCGAGCCCCGAGCCAAAAGTAATATGCGAGGCTCCATATCCCCACCGATGTAGTCAAAAACAAAAACGAAAGATGGGCTTTTGTGCGCTTCTGTTGATTTACGCCCACAAATACTGTCGCGCCAAAAAGAAACGCTAGAATCGCATTTGCAAGAGCGACGACCCGGAACAAAGCAGAAAGTTCGGGCATGGAAAAATTATAACAAATATGATAACATTCCACCCATGGAAGAAGAGCTGTTGGAAGTTGCTACTCCTGCCGGAAAGGTTTTTTTGCGTCGCATAGAAAGCGCTGACCGAACGAATAGACCTGAAACGGACGACACTTTTATTGTTTATATTTCCGGGTGGGGCGAATCCCCAGCGTTGAGTCGCCAATTTGCTTCACGCCTGTCTGAAATGGCGGAAATGCCAGTTTGGTATCCCGATTACCACCAACTTGACGGCAATACCGAACCTGATTTTTTATCGCCTCGCCTTCAGAAATTAGCGGACTCATTCGCCATCCCCCCCACCGAGACACACCGAGCAGATGGGTTTGTCCCCCTTATTGAAAAGGCAACGAGTATTGTTTTTGTGGCACATTCCGAAGGAGCTATTGCGGCCGCGCTTCTTTCCTTGGCTTATGGAGAAAAGACGCAATCCCCTGTTATCCTAATAGCTCCCGCAGGGTTAGACGTCGAGGGTTTCGGCGTGCTTGTGGGAAGGTTTGTTCGGCAGTTCCTTAAAGGACTTACCGGAAGAACCAATTCGTCCCATACAGAAGGAACAAGGGCTACCAATAGTTACCATCTTGAAGTTTTGCGGTATCTCATTATGAATCCTATCCAACTTGTGCGTGACGCATGGGCGCTGGCCAAGATCGACCTGCGGCCGCTTCTTAAGGAAATCACCAAAATGCAAAAACAGGTGCTTTGTATTTTGTATAAACACGATCAGTTATTTTCTTCTTTCCGAGTGATGAGAGGGCTGCGCGAAATATTTCCTGGGATCTCGATTCAAATCATACAAGGAGTGCACGCGCAACCCCACATAGACCCCACTGACACCCTGAGGGTGATACAAAGAGCGCTGAAAAAACAATAGTATGCACGTAATGGTAGATGGAAGAAAAGAACTTGGCTACGAGTTTCGTCGTTGGTATGATTGGATTTTTAGTCCACTACTCGGAATGCTGTCTCCCGCGCTACGTCCTTATGTCACAATTGACCCTGCGGCAGAGGAGGTGGTGAAGCATCGCACGACGCACTACGCCTTAGATCTTTTATACCTATCTGGCGAGACGATCCCCGCGGAAAGTCTGATGGAGCGTCTCGCGCGCTCTTTTTGGTTCAACACGCAAAACGCCCGAGGGGTACGCAACCGCCTGCGGTTGGTGACCTTTCTCCTCGATCAAGAGCTTTCTCGTCTGTTGTCTCTCCACACAGAAGAGCCCTGCCGCCTGCTTTCTATTGCTTCCGGATCTGCTCGTGCAGTACTTGATGCGACTGAAAGGACGCTCAAAAGACTTCCTGAAGGGAGCGTGCATATTACCCTTCTTGACAAAGAACTAGCGGCGCTTTCCTACAGTAGGAAAATTGCAGAACAAAAAGGTCTTACTGGCAATACCCGCGTCAGTCTTTCTTGGGTACAAGGGACCGCGGAGTCATTTGTCAGATCTCAAAACGCACACCAGAATCGGCTTCATCTTATTGAAATGGTTGGTTTATTGGATTATTTCCAAGATAAGAAAGCCATTAGTTTGTTTGAGGCTATTTATCAGGCGCTCAATCCTGATGGTGCATTTATTACGGCAAATATTGTTCCGAATTGGGAGCAAAAATTTGTGAGCCGCTTTGTTGAGTGGCCTATGGTATACCGAACGCATGACCAGCTCGCATCTCTGTTGCTTGACGCTGGGTTTTCCTCGCAGGATTTAACATTTATCTATGAGCCGCTCAAGACTCATGTCGTAGCTGTAGCAAGAAAACCAAAATAAATACCCATCTCAGACCAAATGGTGAATGTTGTCGGAAGTTCAAACTTAATACCGTCTCCTTAAAAGGAGTAGCCCAAACGCAAGACTCCCCAACAACATCCCCCACAACCCTTCTATTGGTAACAACACAAAAGAAGGGGTGGGCACGAGATTTGCAGGAAACAGCGCGATTCCTCCTTGGAACCAATACGCAAGGGTAAGGCACAAGAGGGCGCCGCCGCCTGCCGCTGTGAGCCATTCTCGAACGCCTTTCCTTCCTCCATCAAAACCACCAAGCGCGCGTGACGCGCCCCAACCCAACAACAACCACACGCCCCACAGCGCCAGGCTCCTTGCGAGAGACGAAGCGCCCGCAAGACTATACAACTGCGGCAAGAGCGCCAAAACCGGGTACCACGCAACCGCAAGACCCACCAGCAATGAAGTCTTCCGTAGCGCCAAAAACCCCACGCCCACAGCGGCACCAAACACCATCCAAGCAAGCTCTGTGTTTGCCCAAGCGGAGAGAGCCTCCATATAGGAGGAAATTGTAGCACACCATAAAGATGACCTTACCCCCAAGAATTGGAGGTGTCGACTCGAACCCCCTGGAACCTCTTGCTGAAATGTTAGCGTTTGGACCACTGGGGCGCTTTGCGGGCCTTTTTCAGGCCAAACTTCCTGCGCTCTTTCGCGCGGGGGTCCCGTTTGAGAAGGCCTGCAATTTTGAGAGGAGAGCGTAAAGAAGGATCTACCTTTTCAAGAGCACGGGCAACACCATGGCGCGCGGCTTGCGCTTGCGAACTCAAACCCCCTCCGGCAATCTTAATAGTTATTGTGTAGGGCTGTGAGTGATGCTCCTTGACGATCTCCAAAGGCGCGAGAACTGTTTTTTGCCACAATTCCAACGGAAAATACTCGGCAAGGGGCTTTCCGTTGATTTGCACGCTTGCTTGCTTGCTGGCGGTAAGGCGCACGCGCGCCACCGCGGTTTTTCGTCGCCCCACTGCTTCGATATACGATGCGGTTTGTTGGGAAGTCTTAGCCATAGCAATTTCTAAGCACACTTATTCTTCACAACTAAGGTTGGCAAGCATTGTTTTGCGCAGGCGATTGCGGGGTAGCATTCCCCGCACGACCGACCGAAACACTTCTGCTATTCCCCGCCGGGCGATGCGTTCTCCAAGCGTGCGCGCGC
>RFKD01000006.1 GCA_003694545.1 Candidatus Parcubacteria bacterium
GGTGTGCGGGGGATGCCTTGGCACACTGGGGCGATGAAGGGCGTGGCAAGCTGCGATAAGCCTGGGGGAGCCGCAAGCAGGCCGTGATCCCAGGATTCCCGAATGGGGCAACCCGCCGACTTCGTCGGCATCCCGAAAGGGAGGCGAACCCGGGGAAGTGAACCATCTCAGTACCCGGAGGAAAAGATACCAACCGGTATTCCCTGAGTAGTGGCGAGCGAAAGGGGACCAGCCCAAACCGCAGGGCCGTAGGTCCTGCGGGGTTGTGGGACCCTCACAAGCCCATCCGTAGCTGAAGTGGAAGATCGCTGGAACGCGACGCCATAGAGGGTGAGAGCCCCGTACGCGTAAGGCAAAGGAGGGCGAGGGTATCCCGAGTAACACGGACTCGGTGGTGGTCCGTGTGAAGCGGCCGGCACCTTCCGGCAAGGCTAAATACCCAGTGTGACCGATAGTGCACCAGTACCGTAAGGGAAAGGTGAAAAGCTCCCTGAGAAAGGGATTGAAAGAGACCTGAAACCGCACACCTACAAGCAGTCGGAGCCCCTTTTGGGGTGACGGCGTGCCTTTTGCTTAATGAGCCGGCGAGTTTTCCTCTCTGGCAAGGTTAAGGAGCTCAGCTCCGAAGCCGCAGCGAAAGCGAGTCCTAACAGGGCGTTCAGTCAGAGGGGAAAAACGCGAAGCCCAGTGAGCTACCCATGAGCAGGGTGAAGGCGGGGTAATACCCGCTGGAGGCCCGAACCGGTTGGGGTTGAAAACCCATCGGATGACTTGTGGGTAGGGGTGAAAGGCCTATCAAACTGGGGGATAGCTCGTACTCTCCGAAATGCCTTTAGGGGCAGCCTCAGGCATGAGTCTGTCGCAGGTAGAGTGACAGTTTGCGACCCTTGGGGAAACCTGGGGGGACGCAGATTAACTCCGAATGGCGGCAGATGCTTCCTGGGAGTGAGGGCACTCGGCGCTAAGGTCGAGGTCCGAGAGGGGGACAACCCAGACCCGCCGCTAAGGCCCCCAAGTGCCAGCTCAGTCGGTCAAACGAAGTGTCCCTGCTATGACAGCCAGGAGGTTTGCTTAGAAGCAGCAATCCTTTAAAGAGTGCGTAACAGCTCACTGGTCGAGCGGGGATGCGCGGATAATAAGCGGGCGTAAGCTGGCCGCCGAAGCGCGGGGCTCTTGCACCAGCAAGAGCGGTAGGAGAGCATTGTCTCAGCTGGGAAGCGGCTCGGTAACGAGCCGTGGAGCGGAGACAAGCGCATATGCCGGCATGAGTAACGATAAAGCGGGTGAAAATCCCGCTGACCGAAAGCCCAAGGGTTCCGGTCCGATGTTCATCAGGGCCGGGTTAGTCGGGACCTAAGGCAAGCCCGAAAGGGGTAGCTGATGGGAAGCAGGTCAACATTCCTGCACCTGCTTAGGCGAGGGATGGGGGGACGCTGGAGCGAACCTGCCGCGGGGTGACGGAATACCCCGTAGAAGGGAAGTAGGCATACTCCGGATAGGCAAATCCGTCCGGGGGCCGACACCCGACCGTACCGCGACCCTTCGGGGGAGCGGATAGTGCGGCGTTAGCACACAGCCAAGAAAAGCCTCTAACCGCTAAAGCTTAGGCAGCCCGTACCGGAAACCGACACAGGTGGGCGAGGAGAATATCCACAGGTCCTCGAGTGATTCGCGGCTAAGGAACTCGGCCAATTCGCCCCGTAACTTCGGGAGAAGGGGTGCCTGGCTTTGCCAGGCCGCAGTGAAGAGGCCCAAGCGACTGTTTAACAAAAACACAGGGCTCTGCTAAGCCGAAAGGCTATGTATAGGGCCTGATACCTGCCCGGTGCCGGAAGGTTAAGGGGAGGGGTGCAAGCCCCAAACCGAAGCCCCGGTAAACGGCGGCCGTAACTCTAACGGTCCTAAGGTAGCGAAATTCCTTGTCGGGTAAGTTCCGACCTGCACGAATGGTTTAACGACTTGGGCACTGTCTCGGCCGCGAGCTCGGTGAAATTGTAGTACCGGTGAAGATGCCGGTTACCCGCGACGGGACGAAAAGACCCCGTGAACCTTCACTACAGCTTGGTATTGACCGCGTGTAGGCGATGTGTAGCATAGGTGGGAGGCTGAGAAGTCCGGGCGCCAGCTCGGATGGAGCCGCCAGTGAAATACCACCCTTTGTCTATATGCGGTCTAACCCTGGACATCCAGGGGACAGTGCCTGGTGGGTAGTTTGACTGGGGTGGTCGCCTCCAAAAGCGTATCGGAGGCTCCCAAAGGTGCCCTCAGCACGCTTGGCAACCGTGCGGTGAGTGCAATGGCACAAGGGCGCTTGACTGCGAGACCGACGGGTCGAGCAGAGGCGAAAGCCGGGCATAGTGATCCGGTGGTTCCTCAAGGGAGGGCCATCGCTCATAGGATAAAAGGTACTCCGGGGATAACAGGCTGATCTCCCCCGAGAGCCCCCATCGACGGGGAGGTTTGGCACCTCGATGTCGGCTCGTCACATCCTGGGGCTGTAGGAGGTCCCAAGGGTTGGGCTGTTCGCCCATTAAAGTGGCACGTGAGCTGGGTTCAGAACGTCGCAAGACAGTTCGGTCTCTATCTGTCGCGGGCGTA
>RFKD01000007.1 GCA_003694545.1 Candidatus Parcubacteria bacterium
AAGAGCGCAGGCGGCGGCCGCCGCCTGCGCTCTTGGCTCCGTGCGAGCCGACCGCCAAGCAAGCCCGAGCATTTCCGCGCAATCGTGGGCTCCGCGAACAAGCACGGCGCCCTCGCGAATGAGGCTGTGGGGACCTTCGCTCACAGCGCAACCTACCTCTCCCGGCACCGCGCCTACTGCTACGCCGAAGTCGGCAGCCGCGCGCGCTGTTATCATCGTTCCGCTCGTTTGGGAGCCTTCAACAACAAGGACGGCATCTGCAAGCGCTGCCATTACGCGATTACGCGCCGGGAAACTCCAGCGGCTCGCCCGCTCCCGCGGCGCAAACGGAGAGAGAATGCCGCCGCCTTTTTCGACTATTTCCCGCGCGAGCGCAAGATGCGCTCGCGGGTACAACACCGATCTCGCAATCCCCGAACCAGGAACGGCAATCGTGGCAAGTCCGACTTCAAGAGCCGCGCGATGCGCGATACTGTCAATCCCATGTGCCAACCCCGAAACAATCACGACAGGCATATTGGCAAGCCCGTAGATGATGTCGCGGCAAACGCGCGCGCCGTAACGGCTGTGACGACGCGCTCCAACCACGGCAAGATAGACATGCCGAGGAAAAACGCAGGTTCCAAGCGTCCACACAGGTATTTCCTTCCCCAGCCGTTCGACAGCTTTTGGGAAAAGGCGGGCAAGTGGCGCTTGCCGAATCTCTTTCTCGTCCATAAACGCAAGTATATCAGGAGCGAGGGTCAAAAAGGTTGCGCTGGATTTCCGTATTGTGGATAAATGCGCTAAGGTAGCTGTATGCGGATCGTCGAAGTCATACCATTAGCTCGCGGACTCCGGGGGCACGACACCTTGAGCTACTACACCTCCCTTAATGTCACACCAGGAGATATGGTGCGAGTTCCCCTTCGGCGTAGGAACGTCCCGGCTGTCGTCACGCGGGTTGCCCCGCTCGTACAGGAAAAAACCCGCATACGCAAGGCATCTTTTCGCCTCAAACGCCTCACCGCAAAAACAGCCAATCCGTGGCTCTCCCTAGATTTTATGACGGCGCTTGCCGAAGAAGCGCGCTGGACCGTCGAGCCCCTTGGCGCCCTGTTGCGCGCGTCAGTGGCGCAAGCGCTTATCGACGCAGCTTCGTCTCTTAAGAGTAATTTGTCCGCTCCTCCTGCGCGCCTAACAAACACCTCTTCTTCGTCGCAAGCAAACCTTCTGATTCTGCAAGAAATAACGATCAACCGCCTCCATGAATACCACACCCTCGTGCGGGAAAGTTTTGCCCGAAAGGAATCCGCCATAATTCTCTGCCCCACCATCGAAGAAGCGGAACGGGTGTTTTCCTTCCTGGAAAAGGGCATCGCACCGTATGTGATCCTCTTGCACAGCGGCCTTACAAGCCGGGCCTTGCGCGGCGCTGTGCGGAACGCCCTTACGCAAGAGCACCCCATTGCCTTGGTCGTAACCCCAACCTTTCTCCCTATCCCGCGCGGCGATGTGAAAACGATTATTATTGAGCGCGAATCTTCTCCTGCGTATCTCACGCCTGGCAGGCCCCACATGCAGTTTTCCCGCTTTGCCGAGCGGTATGGAACTATTGCCGGCTGGCGCGTTGTCCGCGGGGACTTGCCCATTTCCGCCGCGACATACCATCGCTGGGAACAAGGAGAAGCGCAAGCGGCGTACTCGGTAACTTCTCGCGTGTTTTTCCCCGTGCCGCTTACGCTGGTGTCGCTTCGCCACAGCGCGCGCGAACATCTCCTTCCTCAGACGCGGCAAGAGCGGGAACGCCGGGCAATTATCAGCCCTGAGCTCGACAACGCCTTGCGCGAAACCTTAGATCGGGGCGGCAGAGCTATTTTGTTTGCCGCGCGGCGCGGCCATGCTCCGCTTACCGTGTGCGACGATTGCGGCGCGAGCGTTGTGTGTGACTCGTGCGGCGCCGCGATGGCGACGCATCGGCAGGGCACCAGCGCGTATTTCCTGTGCCATGCGTGCGGCGCAATGCGTCCCGCGGTAGAAGCGTGCGCCGCGTGCGGCTCATGGCGCCTTACTTCGCTTGGAATCGCAACAAGCCGCGTGGCGCACATTCTTCAAGAAACACTCCCAGAGGTTCCGGTATATGTCATCGACTCAGACCATACACCAAATCGGCGCGCGGCACATAAAGCAATTGCTGATTTTTACGCGGCGAGTCCGGCCGTTCTCGTGGGAACACAAAAAATGCTCCCTTTGGCGCAGAGTCCTGTTGATCTCACCGCTGTCGTTTCCTTTGATACCCTGCTTTCACTGCCGAGTTGGAATGTGGAGGAGCGCGCGCTCGCGATTGGTTTTGCTCTGCGCGAAATCACCAAACGCGTGGCGATTGTCCAAACGAGAATGCCTACCGACATCCCATTGTTCCGCGCGCTTTCTGAAGGACATTTGCGCGCTTGGTATCGAGCGACCTTGGCGCTACGCGAACGCTTAGGATATCCGCCGTTTTCCGTTCTCGTCCGCCTTGCCGTGCACGGCACGCGCGCCTCACTCGCGCGCGAAGCCGCAGAAATAGAAGCACGGCTCCCAACCGTGTACTTCAGCGGCAAAAGCCGAGTGTTTCTTCAGAAAGGAAACCGCTACCACCAGTTTCTCTACTTACGCGTCCCGGCGCACAATTGGCCCAATGAAGAGTTGGCGCATATACTTTCCGAGCTCCCCCCGTCGGTGGATATTGAAGTTGACCCGCCAAGCATTATCACCTAGCTTCCGCGCAAAAGCCCCCGATTCGTTGCGCAAGCGCCGAGCTGTCCGTATACTGCGTTGGTATGCGCGACAGCGACCCTATCGTGCAAGTGGGAGATCCGGTTTTACGCGCCCAAGCGCGGGAAGTCCCCGTGGGGGATATCACCACCCCGCGCATACAGCGCGTCATTCGCCAAATGAAAGAAGTCTTGGCCGCCGAACCGAACGGAGCAGCAATCGCCGCTCCACAAATCGGCGTCTCACTGCGTATATTCGTCATCTCTCGGCGCATCCTCACACGACCAGACGGGACACCCGCTTCAGACGATCTCGTGTGCGTCAATCCCCGCATCATCAAACAGGCGCGTAGGAAGGTGAAAATGGACGAAGGCTGTCTTTCCGTGCGCGGAGTTTACGGCTACACCCTACGCGCGCCGCGCGCAACTATTGAGGCGTATAACGAGCGCGCGGAAAAGTTCGTCCGCGGCGCGAGCGGCCTCCTCGCGCAAGCGTTTCAACACGAAATTGACCATCTCAACGGAACGCTGTTTATCGACCACGCGCTTGAAGTGTGGGAAGTGCCAGAAAGAGAAACAGCCGCCGAAGAAGGACTCGCAGGGGAAACAAAAAGCGATGAACCCACCGCATGACGTTTATGGGCTCTCCCCCTTCCGCGCGACCACGCATCGTATTTTTCGGCACCCCGCAAGAAGCTGTGTGGGTGCTCGATACCCTAGCGGCGCGCGGCATCATCCCTTCGCTGGTAGTGACCAACCCGCCTCGTCCCGCCGGGCGAGGAAAAAAGTTGACCCCTCCCCCCGCCTTGCTGTGGACGCAAGAGCGGGGCATCGCGGCCTTTTCTCCTCCTGTGTTAGACGACGAGGCCGTAGCATTTCTTCAAAACGCCGGCCCGTGGGATGTTGGTATTGTGGCGGCTTACGGCCTCATCATTCCGCAGGCCGTCCTTTCCCTACCCCAGCGCGGCATCCTCAACATCCATCCCTCCCTGTTGCCCAAACTTCGCGGTGCCGCGCCCGTGCAGGCGGCTATTTTGCGCGATACACCGGGCGCCCTCGGCGTGAGTATTATGCTGATGGACGAAAAAATGGATCACGGCCCCATTCTCGCGCAAGAGCCACACACACCCGCCCAATGGCCCACCCCCTATCTTCCCCTGCAAGAGAGACTTTTGCGGCGCGGCGCCGAACTTCTTGCTGATGTCCTGCCCCAATGGCTCCCCGGGGCTATCACGCCCGCGCTGCAAGACGACACGCACGCAACCTACTGCGGCAAACTTGAAAAAGCCGAAGTATCTCTTTCCCAGCCGTCCGCGGAACTGTGGCGCCTTTACTGCGCCCTTGTTCCTCGCCCCGGCGTCTTCTTTTGGGACACAACAAAAAATCCGCCAAAGAGGATTAAAATCCAAGAGGCAGAACTCACCCCTCAAGGAAAATTTATGCCTCTTGTTGTCGTCCCCGAAAGCAAGCCGCCAATGCGTTGGGAAGATTACGCGTGCGGCATCGCAAAATCCCATCCTACGGCAAAATCTTAATCACGAGCTCGTCCGCCGCGCTGAAAAATCCCTGCCCGTTGCCTCGAGCGTTCCCTGTCGCTAAATTACCATCATCAAGCAAAGCATCAATAGCCGCCAGAGCGTCAACGGGGATAGCGCCGCTATTATCCGCCGAATTTGTTCCCGGCGCGTCATCGTCAAGAACGATCACGGCGTCTTCTGTGCCATCTTCGTCAGCATCAAACACACCCAGCCCGATATGACCACCCCACTGATGCTTCATATTCCAAACGCCTGAGGAAAGATACGGGCCGCTCCAGCCAACAACTCCGTTCGCATTTAAAAGGGGATCGGTCGCCTGCGTGCAATCAAGGCGACAGCGGGGAAGGTGGTTAGTGTCGTTGAGATACATTTGCGTTGCTTTATAGAGTTCACGCACCTGCGCTGCGGTCTGCGCCACGCGCGCTTTTTGCCGAGCGGTATTGACCGACGCAAACACGACGCTTGAAAGCAAAGCAACAATCGCAATCACCACCAAAAGCTCAATGAGCGTAAAGCCTGCCCCTCTCGCCTTTTTCTTCATACACCCCCTCCAATCTTCCCCCCGCGGCACGCGCTCTATGGACGACGTTACTTGATATTCGAGAGCCTCTTCTCCTCTCTCCCTATCCCCTTCAATAAGTAAGCCGTGTGGGGCTCCACTTTTCATATTACGTGTGGTTACTGGTATTGTGGTAGTCGTTACCATTTTCTCCCGAAGTTGATTGCGCGTCATAAGCTAACCGCGCGGCGATTTTTACTACCGCCTGTGCAGAAGGCGGAAGAGGGCTCATGATTCCTGTCAAAGAACAGAGCGTGCGAACACGCTGGCCCCATGACTGCGCTTCGGGGGGATCGATAAGAAGGTTAGCCCTGAGCACAAGCGCCCGATACGCCCTCTGTTGCAAGTCTGTAAGGTACTTGCATATTTTCTGCCTTTCCGTCACAAGGCGCTCCTTCGGCATATTCTTGAGAGCAGAAATGAACTGAATCCAAGCGCGAAGCCATTGCTCTACATTGGGCGATGCGTGCCAAATGAGATTCTGAACTAGGTTTTTCTCGTTCTCTGGGAGTGGTCCTAATTTCTTAGCGATATGAGCCATTACTGACTGGTACAAAGGGGGAGGCCCATATTCACGCTGTACACTGGCAGGTATCAAGTCGGTGTCTACATCTGAACGCCCTTCGAGCTCCACGGCTGCCTGTGGATTAATAGGAACCGGGGGGCCATACACCTTATCTGTCGGCGGGGCAAGATACCACTCTGCCCATTGGTCTGGCGGAATGTCTCGACGCGCTTCATCTTGAAGCCTACACAACAAAAAATCTGCCATGGCGTAGTGGAAAAGCGTCTGAACTGCCATATCAAGGTGAAAAGCATACACCTCCTCAGAGAAACGACCCAGAGATATTTCCCGCCCCTGAGCTCTACTTCCCTTTTCCGGGTAATTCGCTGCGCTACTCTGTTCAAGTCTTATACTTGATTCGTATGCTTCTCGCTCTAACGTCTTCAGGAGCGGAATGAGATGCCGTTGCAACGCCCCCTCCCAATCCGGAAAATAGGGCCCTTCTGAGGAATGAGATGACCGCCCGCCCTCCATGAGAAAAAACGATGCGCTACCTCCACAGTTTGCGCACTATTTCCTTTGCTTTGCGCGCGCCGCGGCGCACCGCGTCGAGATGTCTGCGCTTTCCCTTCGTAAGCAAGCGGAGCATTTCGTCTTTGACGGCGTCCATTGCCGCTTGAGGCGTCGCCTCCCGCGCGGTCGCGCGGTAAAGTTTCCCGTGGTAGGTTACATTCACTTCAGCGTAGAAAACATCGTCGCCTTTCCAGTGGTGCGTATCTTTTTCTATCTCCACCTCGCACAACGCGGCAGGATCATCCTGCACGCGATCGGCAATGGCGCTTAGTTTTTCGTCGAGATACTGCCGCTCATGATGGCTAAGGGTGTAGCTGGTTTGTTTCAGGGAAATTTCCATACCTGCGCGATGAAGTTAACAAATAGTCAAGGGGTAATAACACTCTCACTCGATTTCCAGTATAGCCGACACTCAGTCCTCTTTCCACACCCCTAAAAGAAAGGGAGTGGGAACCCCGCCTCCCACACCACCACTATATCCCATCGCTATCTTCTTTGATTTTTCTCAGTTGCTCTCCGATATTTTCGCTGCTCGCGGTAAATCCCTTCAACCTTTTCCGTTCACACACCGCGACGGTCTTTTCTAGCGTGAGAAGGTGAGCCAAAAGAATACCCATAAAACAGCGTCGCAATACTGTTAATTATCCATGCAAACCATTCAGTGACGATTCTCCCAAAGACGTGTTCCTGCGCTGGCAAATCGCCACACAGTGAGTGGAGCCGTTGCTTAAACTTTCTTTATTCCCATTTTTGAAAAACCCCTCAGCGGCGTAATCATATGTGCTTGTAATGATGAGGACGAGATAAAGATGTGTACCTGGTCGTCGTCCTGACGCGGCGTGCCATCTTGCGCGGCGATAGTCGCGCGCGGACCTTCCACAAGACGATTCGCCAACTGCAGTGCGGCGCAATACCATACACATTCAAATAAAAGAGCTGCTTCGTGCGGCATTACTTCTTGAGACTTTGGAGATCTTTGGAATCTGTATGGGAAAGCGACTCGGCCACTTCGTGCGCCGAGCTTAATGTCTCTTGTGCGAGCAATCCAACAAATGAAGAGCCGGTAAAAGTGGCCAATAGGCATCCCTTCGGTCTTGGATAAAAACGCAAACAAGGTTTGATCACATGCCTTTTCTGTTTGTTAGCGCGCTTGTTGAGCAAGATACTTTATGTCCCGCGCGAGTTGCGAGATGTTAATTAACGAGTAATTTCTGCGTCCTACTTCTTCTGTCGGCCTTCGTATTTCTGGGTCGTGATTCGCGCGGTGAGGTGCTCATTCTCCCATTTTCTCAAATGAAAGCTAACCAGCAAACTTTTCCCACACTTTACTTCACCATCTCTCCAAAAAGGCAACAGGACTTTTTACGCTCCTTCAGCATAGTGCTCCTCCAGGTAGGCAATAATGTCATCCGATTCATACATTTGCACGCCGCGCGCTTCATCAACCAAAAAAGGAACCTGCCGCTTTCCCCCAAGCCGCAGGAGCCGTTCGCCGTTTGCGGGATCAGTAATATCCCGATACATCAGCGGAATGCCCGCATCATCCGCAAATCGCTCTACCTTCGCGCAAAATGGACACCCCTCTTTCACATACAGGACAAGTTGCGGAATTTCCGCTTCAAAGTCGTCCCCAGCCCCTTGCGCGGGCCACATTTCTTCTAAAAAGTCTTTGTCCTCGTCTTCAAAAGAAGGCGGATCGTTGTCTCGCAGCATAGGCTGGTATTGTAGCAACCCAAGAATAGGACAGCAATAACAAGTCTAATAGGCGCGGTCGTAACGTCCCATCAGCTCCGCCTGCGCGAGAATGTGTCCTTCCATTGCCCTCAGAACTTCTTCTTTCGTCGATCCTGAAGACAAGGCAAGCGGCTCATCCAAGGCATAGAGGCGAAAGAAATAACGATGCTCCCTGTCGGGAGGGCAAGGCCCATCGTAGCCTTCTCTCCCCCACGAATTGCGGCCCGAAACACCTGAAGGCTCCGTTCCTTCGGGAATTTCTTCAACATCAGGCGGTATATTAAACACCACCCAATGATCCCACACGCCCACAGGGGCGTCTGGATCGTCCATAATCAGCGCGAGCGCCTTGGCGTTTTCAGGAACCCCGGAGATGCGCAAGGGCGGGCAGATGTCCTCGCCGTCGCACGTGTAGGTTTTTGGGATAACCCCGCCGTTGGAAAAAGTAGGGCTCGTGAGGGAAAGCTCCGACATACGCAGTTGCTTTGCTTGCGTGGGTGAGGGTTGGTAAGGAGAAGTATAAGGCTCTGTCGTCCCCTCCTTTTGGTTATTGTGCGCCTTTTGCTGCCGTAACACAACCCACCCACCAACAGCCAGTAAGACAAACGCAACCCCAACAAGCACCCATGCCCAACGTCGCGCCATTATATCTATAATAGCGCGCCTCCGCATGCCTTAGCAAGCGCACCTTCTTATTTCGGTAAATAGATGCATGCTTTTGGTTCGAGCTCTTATGGGTAAGCGTCAAGCTGTTTCCGGAAGATATCCAAAATGAAGCACTTTGTTGGAGTAAAGACATCAAAACGGTCAAATTATTTTACTATAACAAATGCTTTTTTGATTAATTCGTCAAACAGGAAAGCGTGGCGTAGAGTCGTTCTGGTGCCGTCTTCTTGTGCAGGGCTTTCTCATCCCTTGGAATGCGAGGACGGTATCTTTTTCGTTTAATATGATGGAGTTGAGATCTTCCGACTGCGTTTCTCTTTGTAAGGCCGCATTGTAAATCCCTTCCAAAATAGGAACGAGGCGCTCGCGCGAAGTGCGGAGCGGAACGCCGAGGTTGAGCTCCGGATGGGAAAAATACACACGGGCAAACCCCTTCTCTGTTAATCCGTTGAGCACATCATCCGGGCTCTCCAAGAAAATGCGCTGGAATTTTGGAGATCGCAAAAAATCAATCACAATTGCCGGTTCCTTAACAACCCCCACAGCAAGTAGTAATGAACGAGTTGCCTCGAGCTGAAGCGGCGTTGGGAGCATCTTGTACGCTTCACGGAACGCTAAACACGCAAGTCTCACATCAAAAGTTAAGCTATCGGTCCCCTCAAAGAGCCATAGACTGAAATCGTTCTCGTGTTCTTTTGCGTACTGCGCAACTTCCTGCAAACTCTACAGTCAATGCGGCCTTGTTTCCATCGGTGCAGCTTCGTGGGATGTCGCAGGAGTGGTATCGAACTCGTATATTTCAGCGTCACGGCAGAATTCTCCAAGATGTGTAGCCGCTTTTGGAGGTGAGACGGTGGACAACTCCTGAGGATTTCTAGTATCCCCACCCAATAAGGGAAATATGGCAGCAACAGTTTGGCTGAAACAAGCCAATTTCTCTTGCAACAGGGTGGTTTCAATTCTTTTCCTCACAAGGGCCACTTTTCGCCGTTATGATCCACCTCTCATTGGGTGCGGGGTGATTGTGGGCGTACCGTTGTCCTATCTATCTATATTAGCGCACTGACACTCCTACAACCAACAACCGCAAACTGATACCTCCTTTCCCAAGGAACCTGGCCCAAACTAACCTCCCGAAGCACCACATCAAAACTGCTTGCCTAGCCTCTGTGTTTCGAATCTCAAGGAGCGGGAGCGACATTTTTCGTTCTTATCTCCTACCCTCATCTTTGGCCTGCAAAAACTCTACAATGAACCGCTTGGTGACTGCGACGCCAATCTTGTCAGCCGCGGCCTTGATAGCCGGCCACTGACCGACAATTTTTAACACAAAATTGTGTAAATCTTCTTCGTCTAAAACTAGTTTTTCTGCTTCAGACTGTGCAGCAGTTTCAAAATCTTGGCGAAACAAAAATTCAAGGTCTTGGATAAGCGTTTCCCTATCGTTATCCAACACAATGTAGTTCGCCAACGAATCTTCTGTCCCACGGTCTGCGGACTTCTGCATGGCTTCCTCGATACTTTCCGCAATCCGCTTGACCCTTTCCGCTCGTGCAGCTGATTCCACCATGTGGCCGGGGAGGCGCTGATTGTAAAAAGCCCCAATATCGCGGTGTTCCTTCAGCGCTTCCCCCGCTAGCCGGGCCCCGGAAGTATTTGACGCTTGCTTGAAAAAACTGTCAATGTCCCCTCCTCCTGCAAGGTGTTCCAGTAACGACAAAAGCTCAAGCGGCGTAGGAAAATATTTGGTCTTCTCCACGAACATTCTCCACGCACGCAGTACGTCTTCCTTTATTCTTCCACCCTCAATCCAATTCTGCCATCGCGGATCGGTGTTGTTGTCCTGCACCCACAACAAAATTGCTGATTCCGACGCCAGTAAGGCCGTCTTCTCTCGGAATTCTTTTTGATCTTTCTGAAGATCTGCACCTCCCCTGGAAACAGCGGCCTGTGCAAGCGGATCTCCTTCCGCCGCATGCACACTGGTGTCGGGGTTTCCCGCCAAGAGAGGAGCGGCAGCGGCAGCTGCGAGTATCGCGCGCTTTAACTGCCCTTCTCCTCTGCGTGCATGACCATCGCGACCGTCTTGCCCTGGTTGCTCATTATGTCGGCCTCCTTCCGTAATATCTTGTGAAGTAGCTCCCTCTTTCATAAGTGTTTTATGAGTTATGGTTATAAATCGGAGTAATGACGTAAGACAAACGGATAAAAGCTATCTTAACAAGTAGTATAGCAAAGGTGGCATAATCTACACAACCCCATCGCTCCTCGCTGAGCATAAAAAGACACAATCAAAACGACTCTCAATCATGAACACAAAAGAAAGAATCAGAGGTTGTAGGAAGTCCATATCCACTCACAACCACCCTCATTCCGCCTTGCCGTTCGTTGAACATTCTCGAGGAATGAGATATACTGGCGGCAGATCCCCGGTAGCTCAACGGTAGAGCAGCGCGCTGTTAACGCGTTGGTTGCAGGTTCGAATCCTGCCCGGGGAGCCATAGATTGAGATACAAACTCATTATTATTTTGAGAAATTAAATTTTCTTTACTTTCAAAAGGAGCGGGTGCCCCGCCCGCCATTTGGTGGGCGGGGCTACTTTCTGCCAGAGAATTTTTAAATTTTCCGAATAAAAGAAGGTAATTTTTATATTTTCTTTTGAATAGATTATTTG
>RFKD01000008.1 GCA_003694545.1 Candidatus Parcubacteria bacterium
CACTGGAAATCGCGGGAGCACGCCTGATGATGCCGTACTTGGGCAACACGGTTTTCGTGTGGGCGGGCACGATTGCCGTCGTGCTCGGGGCAATGGCGGCAGGATATTGGTGGGGTGGTCGGATGGCACAGCATAAGTCACGCGCCGCATTCTTCTTGCGTAACGCGTTGGGGGTTGCCGCAGCGGCCGCCCTTGTGCCGTGGATCGCGGGTGAGAGCGTGCTGGCACTCTTGGCAGTCGTTTTAACGAGCCCAACGCTCGGCGTGTGGCTTGCTGCGCTTGCTTCCTTGGTGCTTCTCGCGCCCTGCGTATTTTTCCTTGCGGCAACTTCCCCGCTAGCGTTACGCCTGACGACAGAGTCCCTCGAGCGCGTGGGAGCCACCGCCGGCGCGATAAGCGCACTTGCAACACTGGGAAGCATCGCAGGCGCCATAGGAACGGCGCTCTTATTCCTCCCCTTCTTTCCCATCGATTGGGTATTTCCTTTTGTTGCCGCTTCACTCCTTGCCACAGCCGCAATAACGCATTGGTTTGTGGTTCCCGCGGCGCAGCACAAGGCGCTCCATCTTACGCTCCTTACGGCTCTGGTGGGAAGTATGTTTCTCCCGCGGTTTCTCGTGGAATCTTCCCTCCCATCACAGGTTGTCGCCGCGTACACCACTCCCTACTATCGCGTGTTTGTGAGCGAAGGAGAAACCACCTCCTTCCGTATGCGTTTTTTGCGCACGGGTCCCGGCGGCATTCAATGTGGCGTTCTTGTGGATGGCGAAGGAACACCGCTTCCCTCCATCATCCTTTTCCCCTACCTTCGCGCTATCGCCCACATTGCGGAAAGCACCTTTCGTCGGGACGAACCCTTGCACGCGCTTTTTGTTGGGGGCTGCGCCTACACGCTACCCTTTGCGCTCTCACAGCAATTCCCGGCAAGCAAAGCAACGATAGTGGAAATAGACCCCGAGATGGACACTATTGCTCGCAAGTGGTTTGGGGTTGACGTGGCATCCAACCCAAGCCTTACCGTTGTCCACACCGACGCCCGCCCTTTTTTGCGGCGCGACACCAATCGCTACGATCTTATCGTCCTTGACGCCTTTGATGCCGGAGCACAAATCCCTTTTCCGCTCACGACTCGTGAGTGGTTCGCGCTCGTGCGCGATCACCTCAATCCCAATGGCGTTGTGGCAATGAACGTCATTAGCGCGCGCGAAGGGCCGGGCGCAACACTTGCCGCCACCATTTACGCGACGATGACTGCTATGTTTCCCCACCCGGCAGCCTACGCCATCACACCCGAAGTTGACCCAACCCAACCCCAAAACCTCCTCTTTGTTGCCGGCTCTGCGGATCTTGTCGCACGTTTTCCTGCAATACTCGCGGATGAAGAGGGGTCTGAGTACCCCCTTCCTTTGCACGCCGAACGCATTTCCTTGCCCCCGGCCCCGTTTCTCCTCACCGATCGCTACGCTCCAACGGATTATTTGGTGGGGTATTAAACACAAAAAATGCACCACCAGAAATAAGGGCAACAGATAACACCAAATTTAGTTATGCCTAGTCAAACAGGCCGAATTCAATATGCCTCATAAAGTCTCCTCTCTAGAGACACTCCTGTTTGACGAAAGGCAAACGGTATCCAATATCATCGCTCGTGTATAAAATACCATCCGGTCCCGCAGAATGAAGATAATCCATGACGCATCGGTTCCCTTCCCACTCATTTTCATCCAACCCCCACGGACTCCCCCACGGATCTCGCGTCAAACGATTCAAACCCTCCCCCAACCCGCCGGCAGCCGCAAGAATCTGATTGAGAGTGTTAACCCAGGTGGTGTAACAGGAATCAGAATCCGGAATGTTGCGTATGTCCCTTCCCCGACACGAGCAGTCGCTACAACCGCTTCCTGTGATTTGGAGCAGCACCCTTCCTGTATTTCCTCGCGCGATTTCAATCGTGCGCACCAACTCTTTGAGTTCCGCCTGCGCGCGGGCGATACGCGCTTTTGCCCGCGCGGAATTCAGCGAGGCTAACACGACCGACGACAGCAACCCAATAATGGCAATCACCACCAAAAGCTCAATGAGCGTAAACCCTCGGCGCATACGTGGCTAGTATACCACCGCGCCCACCAAACTCTGCAAAGGCAACACGTGCTTGTGACCCCACGGGGAATCGAACCCCGATTTCCACCGTGAAAGGGTGGCGTCCTAGCCGTTAGACGATGGGGCCGCCGCCCCTACTATACTACAAAACCCCCAAAAACTCCACTCTTCATTTAAGTACGCTACAGGATACGTGATCGTTTAAAAAAGATCTCTCGGCAAGTCGTAAGAAAGCGAAAAAACCACGCGAAGTGCGCCGTCACACGGCTTGCCTTCACGGCGAAAAATCTACGAAATATGTCCCCGCGCCCGCTCGGCGCTCAAAATGCGCTCAATCGCAAGCTCGTACGCAATTGCCCGCAAGGGGCATGGCTGTTTTTCTCCCGCACAACGCGCGAGCAAGTCGCGCGTGACAGCGGTCATTTTTTCTTCTAGGGCGCGCATTACTTCTTCAAAGCTCCAGTAGCGGTTCTCGTGGTTTTGAATCCATTCAAAGTAGCTCACCACCACCCCGCCAGCATTGGCGAGAATATCGGGAATAACCACAACCCCCTTCTGTGCCAAGATCTGGTCCGCCTCCGGCGTAACAGGATCGTTCGCCATTTCAAGAACAATGGATGCGCGCACCTCCTTGGCGTTGCCGCTGTGAACTTGGTGCGCGAGCGCCGCAGGCGCCAAGACATCAACGGGGAGATGAAAGAGCTCTTGATGCTCAATGCGCCGTGCGTGCGCATCGGCAACGCAGGAAAGGGTATTATGCTCCTTTTTCGCCGCAAGCAGCGCGGACACATCCAAGCCGTCCGGGTTGTAAATCGCACAAGAAGCGTCGCTCACCGCAACCACCTTCGCTCCAAGAGCACTGAGCTTGTGCACGAGGTGCGCCCCCACATTGCCAAACCCCTGCACGGCAACCCGCACCCCTTCCAACGAGCGTTGGTGCGCCTCGGCAAAGTAGGTTTGCAGGACAAACGCACCGCCCCACCCCGTTGCTTCCCGCCGCCCGCGCGATCCGCCAATCTCAAGCGGTTTGCCCGTAAACGTAGAGGGGTCATATCGGCCAGTTAAAAGCGCGTACTCATCCACCATCCACCCCATCACTTCTTCGTTCGTGTTCACATCTGGCGCTGGAATATCTGTGCGTGAGCCCAACACGGGTAGCATCGCCCGAACATACGCGCGCGAAAGACGCTCCAGCTCTCCCTTGGAAAGTTTGGTGGGGTCAACGCTCACTCCTCCCTTCGCACCCCCAAACGGCACATCAACAAGCGCGCACTTCAACGCCATCAAAAACGCGAGCACCTTCACTTCTTCTTCCGTCACATCCGGGTGAAAGCGAATACCCCCCTTCCCCGGTCCCCGCGCGTCGGAGTATAAGACACGAAACGCGTTATAAAGGCGGACGGTTCCGTCGTCGTGCCGCAACGGCAACGCCGCCGTCACCACGCGGCGGGGTTTTGCCAAGAGCTCGTTCACCACAGAGGGCACCACCCCCCGCGCGACCAACTCGCCAATGCGCACCTTGCAGTCCTCGCACACGACACGATCAATACCAAGCATAGCGGCAAGAGTGTAGCACACAAGAGTGGAAAAAAGCAAAAAGGCTGGAGATGTGGTAAGATGCCGGCGCGGAGGAGTGGCTGAGTGGTTGAAGGCGCCCGGCTCGAAACCGGGTAGGGGGGCAACCCCCTCGTGGGTTCGAATCCCACCTCCTCCGCCCGTTAGGAAATGTCTTTGCTGGCTCGCCCTCTGCGAGGGCTCGCCAGCCGATTTTAGGCGCAAAATTGAATTTCTTGTCTTTGTCCCGCAAAGCGGGACGCCAGAAGCGGGCTTCTCTTATTTGTGTTGTTAAAATACATAATTTTGTTTGATAGTGATAGTATAAAAATGAAAGTAAACGTTATAATCTTGTGCTATCAAAACTTTGAAGATATGGCAAGCAATAAAAATACCATTGGGATGGGATCAAAAAATTACTGATAAAACTTGATTTAACGATTTAGCTAGAAAATCAGGCATAAAGTATACTACTCTTTCAAAAATCGAAAGCGGTGTTGTTACAAAACCAACAGTGCACATAATGGCGAAAATTGCCAAAGCATTGGGTGTTAGTATTGAAGGTTTGATTAAGTGATTTAATTATGGATACTTGGAAGAAAATATTAGACGAATTTATCAGACAAGCCAGTGAAGGCAAAAATCTCCGGACTTCTCAGTATCCAAGAGAATACGGTGGCTTAAAGCTGTGTATTTCATTTGGGATGGGTGCACCAGCCCGTGTTCCATGGGTTCCATGGATAGCTTTTATTACGCCGGAAATGAAAGTAAGTAAAGGTTTTTATCCTGTGTATTTGTATTACAAAGATTTTAAGACACTTATCCTTGCTTATGGCGTAAGTGAGACAGAGGAATTTGAGGAAACATAGCCAGCAGAAATAAAGAACTCAGCTGTGACTACAGCTGCTTTTTTTATAAGGATATTCCTCGATATGGTAACTCATTTGTCTTTAAAG
>RFKD01000009.1 GCA_003694545.1 Candidatus Parcubacteria bacterium
GGGGCTTCGGTTCGGAGCTTCGCCTTGCGGCTAACCCCTCCCCTTAACCTTCCGGCACTGGGCAGGCGTCAGCCCCTATACTTCCTCTTACGAGTTAGCAGAGACCTGTGGTTTTGGTAACCAGTCGCCAGGGCCCTTTCACTGCGGCCCCATCGGGCTCCAGCCGCGAGGGCCTTCACCCTACCGGGGCACCCCTTCTCCCGAAGTTACGGGGCTAATTTGCCGAGTTCCTTAACGAGGGTTCTCCCGTTCGCCTTGGGATATTCACCCAGCCCACCAGTGTCGGTTTGCGGTACGGGCACCCGGGCTTCAACGCTTAGAGGCTTTTCTTGGCCGCTTGGCTCAGCCGCTTCGGCTTGTGCCTCGCCATCACCTCTCAGGCTCCGGGGGCGGATTTGCCTACCCCCATCAGCGCCCTACCGGTTTGGCACCCGAATCCAGTAACGGGCCGGCCTACCATGCGGCGTCCCCCCATCGCTCCACCCGGGTGGTTCCGGAATATTAACCGGATGTCCATCGCCTACGCCCTTCGGCCTCGGCTTAGGCCCGACTAACCCGACGCGGACTGCCCTTCCGTCGGAAACCTTGGGCTTTCGGCGAACGCGGTTCTCACGCGTTTGGCGCTACTCATGCCGGCATTCTCACTTCTGCACGCTCCACCGCTCCTTTCGGTACGGCTTCCCTGCGTGCAGAACGCTCCCCTACTGCCCCCGCTTTCGCGGAGACCCGCGGCTTCGGTGCCAGGCTTGAGCCCCGTTATATTTTCCGCGCAGGGTCGCTCGACCAGTGAGCTGTTACGCACTCTTTAAAGGATGGCTGCTTCTAAGCCAACCTCCTGGCTGTCTAAGCAACCCCACATCGTTTCCCACTTAGCCTGGACTTGGGGACCTTAGCCGACGGTCTGGGCTCTTCCCCTCTCGACCACGGATCTCATCACTCGTGGTCCGACTCCCGCGCTGTGGAGTACCGGCATTCGGAGTTTGGTTGGGTTTGGTAAGCAAATGCCCCCTAGCCCATCCAGTGCTCTACCTCCGGTACTGAACGCGCGAGGCTAGCCCGAAAGCTATTTCGGGGAGAACAAGCTATCTCCGGGTTCGTTAGGCATATCACCCCTACCCACAGCTCATCCCACGCCTTTGCAACGGCGAAAGGTTCGGGCCTCCACGGGGGGTTAGCCCCGCTTCACCCTGGCCATGGGTAGCTCACCCGGTTTCGTGTCTGCTCCCTGCCACCTGTGGGGCCGAGGCCCCACAACGCCCTATTCGGACTCGCTTTCGCTCTGGCTCCGGCTGTCACTGCCTTAACCTAGCGACAGAGAGCAACTCGCCGGCTCATTCTCCAAAAGGCACGCCGTCAGGCCTTCCGGGGTGGGCCCGAAGGCCCCGTCTCCCGGCATAGCCCTCCGACCGGTTGTAGGCGTACGGTTTCAGGTTCTCTTTCACTCCCCTCACCGGGGTTCTTTTCACCTTTCCCTCACGGTACTTGTGCGCTATCGGTCGCCAGGGAGTATTTAGCCTTGGGAGGTGGTCCTCCCTGCTTCCCACAGGATTTCCCGTGTCCCGTGGTACTCAGGATCACCGACGGGAGTCCACGCCGCTTTCGCCTACGGGGCTGTCACCCTCTGTGGCTCCCCTTTCCAGAGGATTCGGCTAACGGGTGGATTTGTCACTCCCCGGGGGTTGGTGCCGCCCCCCAGTCGGGTCCTGCAACCCCGGTGCCACATAGGCCGGCACGCCACTGAGTGACACCGGTTTGGGCTTTTCCCCTTTCGCTCGCCACTACTCAGGGAATACTCTCTTTTCCTGCGGGTACTAAGATGTTTCAGTTCCCCGCGTTCCCCCCGCCGACCTATGGATTCAGCCGGCGGTACCTGGGGTTAACCCAGGTGGGTTTCCCCATTCGGGCATCCCCGGATCAACGCCTGCACACGGCTCCCCGAGGCTTATCGCAGTGTGCCACGCCCTTCATCGGCTCCTGGCGCCAAGGCATCCACCGTACGCCCTTAGTAGCTTGCCGTGACGCGGAGAAATTGAAGTCGCCCTCTCCGATTCGGTTGTTAAGGTGCACAACCGCTCAACCGACCCATTACAAAGCGAAAGGTCCGGCCCGGCGGTTGTACGTGTCTTCCCTTTGTTAAACGCAAGCGGCCTGGGGCATACCCCAGGCCGCAAGCTCTCGCCTGAGCGTATGCCGCTTCTGCGAACCTATCCAGACTCTTCGCGGAAAGCGTCTTTCACGAACGGACACCTCACGATGGGAATCTCCGGGTATTCAGCGCCCCTGGTGGAGATGAGGGGACTCGAACCCCTGACCTCCTCCGTGCAAGGGAGGCGCTCTCCCATCTGAGCTACATCCCCGATTTCAGGTGGGCCTGAGTGGACTCGAACCACTGACCACTCCCTTATCAGAGGAGTGCTCTAACCGGCTGAGCTACAGGCCCAACGGATTGCAGATTCAAGATGGCCGATCAGTCCGGAGCCTTGAATCTGCAATTTTGAATTTGCGATTCTGAGACCTTAACCGTTGAGGAGTGGCAGGAAGGAGGCTGACAGGAGCCAGGGGTTCACAGACAGCCCCCGGGCTATCTGTGGAAACTCCCTTAGAAAGGAGGTGATCCAGCCGCACGTTCCCGTACGGCTACCTTGTTACGACTTCGTCCCAGTCACCGGCCCCGCCTTCGACGGCTGCCTCCCTTTCGGGTTAGCCCACCGGCTTCAGGCGTTGCCAGCTCCCATGACGTGACGGGCGGTGTGTGCAAGGCCCGGGAACGTATTCACCGCA
>RFKD01000002.1 GCA_003694545.1 Candidatus Parcubacteria bacterium
GAGTTCAGGTTCCTCCAAGAGTCCGTGTTCCAACTGCTGAAGGAACGGGAGGAGGCCCGCAGGGGCCAGGCCGTAGAGACCTACGATGTGGTGTACTGTGCCGGCCTCTTCGATTACTTGACGGATGCGGTTTGCCGGAGATTGCTGGCGTATATGCTCCGCCATTTGGAGCCCGGCGGACTGCTGATCGCCACCAATGTGCATCCTTCCAACCCCCTGCGCAACGGGATGGAACATCTGCTCGACTGGCATCTGGTCCACCGCAGTGCCGGGGACATGGAGAGCCTCGCTGCGGAGCTGCGAGAGTACGCCGACATCCGGGTGTTGGCGGACCCCACGGGCGTCAACGTTTTCCTCCAAGCGCGCAAACCCGAGGAATGAAGGACACGCCTCCCCTTCAGCGTGATCCGGCATTTCGTGCGGCCTTTCAAGCCCACGAACTCGAGAACCGGGTGAGCACGGGCAAGGTAGCCGCACTGTTGGTGGCGGTCCTCATGCCTTTCGGAGCCACGCTGGACTGGGCAGTCTATCCGGAGCGGTTGGCCTTCTTCGGTTGGATACGGTTGGGAAGCTCGGTCCTCGCCTGCGGGATTTGGTACTTGTTAACCCGGCCCTGGGGGATCAGGCACCACAGAGGCCTGGGGTTCGCCACCGCATGGTTACCGGCGATCTGCATCTGCTGGATGATTTACGACCGGGAGGGGCCGGCCTCCCCCTATTACGCCGGGTTGAACCTTATCCTGCTGGCCATAAGCCTCGTGGTGCGTTGGAACGCGGTCGAATCCGCCATCGCAGTTGGTGGTGTGATTCTCTTCTACCTGGCAACTTGCATGCTTCATGGGCCATGGGACAGGCTCGACGGCCGTTTTGCTGCGAACTGTATTTTCATGGTGGAGACGGGAATCATCGTGGTAGTGGGAAACCACTTTTTTAACCGGCTCCGCCAGAGAGACTTTGCGACCCGATACGAACTGGCGCAACGGAAGCAGGAGCTCGAAGCTGCGCTCACCAGGCTGCGCGAGGCGGAAGCACAGCTGGTGCAGCAGGAAAAGATGGCATCGCTGGGCGTCTTGAGTGCCGGGATCATCCATGAGATCAACAATCCCCTGAACTTTGCCGCCACCAACCTGTTTGCGCTGCGCAAGAAGGTCGCCGCCCTGCCGGCTGCCGAACAAGCCGAAATCGACGAAATCCTCGACGACATCGAAGACGGTCTGGTCCGCGTGAAAAACATCGTTTCCGACCTGCGCCTGTTCACCCATCCGGACAGCGGCGATCTGGAGTCGGTGGATCTGGGAGAAGCCGTCCAGGCCGCACTCCGCTACCTGAGCGGAGAGACGCCGGATTCCGTCCAACTGGAAGTGCGGGTGCCACCGGGCCTGGCGGTACGCGCCAACCGCAACAAACTGGTGCATGTGTTGATCAATCTGGTGGAGAATTCGCTGGATGCACTGCGCCGGAAGTCGTTTCAGGGCGAAACCCCGCGGATTCGCATCACCGCCGGAACGGAGAAGGATCGCGTCCGGTTGGAGGTTTGGGACAACGGACCGGGCATTGCCCCGGAGCATCAGGCCCGGGTGTTCGACCCGTTCTTTACCACCAAGGACGTGGGCGAGGGCATGGGGTTGGGACTGAGCATCTGTTATCGACTGATGCAGGAGTGCCAGGGCAGCATTCGCGTGCAGAGCGAACCCGGCCGGTACTGCCAGTTCACCCTTGAATTCCCGACACCCTCCTCCCAGCCTGACCTGCAGCCAGGCACACACGCATGACACTGACGTACGATTACCGCCGCTTCGCCATCCTCTACGTGGACGACGAGGAGAAGTCCCTGAAGAGCTTTGCACGTGCCTTCTCCGACACGTTTCGCATCCTGACGGCTTCCAGTGCAACCGAGGGGCACCGCCTGCTCCTGGCCCACCGGGAGGAGATCGGGCTGCTCATGACCGATCAGCGGATGCCGGGCGAGAAGGGGGTGTGGCTGCTGGAACAGGCGCGGCAAATTGACCCGCGGATCATCCGGGTGCTGGTGACCGCCTACAGCGACTACAAGGAGGCCATCGAGGCCATCAACGCCGGAGCCATTTACAAATACATCAGCAAACCGTGGGATCTGCAGAAGCTGGAGCAGACGCTGAAACATGCGCTGGAGCTGTTCATGATCCAGCGCGAACGCGACGAGTTGCTGCGGCAGAAGATGGCCACGCTGCGGCAGATGCTGATGGCCGATCGCATTCTGAGTCTGGGTCTGCTGGCCGCCGGTCTGAGCCATCACATCCGCAACGCCCTGGTGGCCGTCAAAACCTTTCTGGACCTGGCCCCCGTCAAGCTGGCCGAGGAGGTCAATCTCCAGGCCATGCGCGACCCCGAGTTCTGGCAGGTGTACCATCGCAAGGTGCAGGAGCAGATCGAACGAATCAACAACCTGCTGCTGGAGCTCTGGAAGGCCTCGGAACAACCGGCCGCACCCTTCACGGATCGGGTGCGTCTGCACGAGGTGATCCAGGAGGCCTGCCTGCGCATGCAGACGGAAGTGACGGCCCGGGGAATCCGCGTGGAACAGGACGTTCCGGCGAATCTACCCGAGCTCCAGGTGGACGCGCCGCGGTTCCGGAGGTTGTTCGAGCTCCTGTTGAAGGACGAACTGGTGACGCTCCCGCCCGGGTCCTGCGTGCGATTCAAAGCGCGGCCCGTGGAACCCTCTGACCCGGCACGGCCGGAAGTGGAGATTCAGGTCACCGACACGGGCCCGGGTCTCCCGGAGGAATGGCTCCGGCTGGTGTTCGACCCGTTTGTGTCGCGGACAGACAGCCCGGCGGAATTCGGGATCAATCTGATGGCCTGTTACTTCATCGTGCACCATCACGGGGGCACCATCCATGCCAGCAGTCAACCCGGGCAGGGGACCACGTTCGTCATCCGGTTGCCGGTGCAACCCGCCGCCCCGGCGCAAGCGCTCTCGGATACCGACTTTTTGCGGAAAGCGGTATTGAACGATGAACTGTGGCACCGGCTGGCAGGCGGCCTCCTGCCCCCGGAAACCGGGGCCCGACCGCCCGCTTGAACCC
>RFKD01000010.1 GCA_003694545.1 Candidatus Parcubacteria bacterium
ACGCCCACCAACACGCCGACGTACACACCCACGGCGACCAACACACCCACGGCGACCAACACACCCACGGCGACCAACACACCCACGGCGACCAACACGCCAATAACTACCCCGACAGCGACGGCCGTTCTATCGCCAACGACCTATCGCTACTACATCCCGCTGATATTCAACAGCTACAGTCGTTACCTTGTCATTGATGAGAGGCTCATACCTACTCCAACGCCGGCAAGCATTCGTCCCGCACAATTCTTGCCCCTATAAACATCGAATCGCTCCTGCTCACCTAGCAGGAGCGATACATTTCATAAATGACTATTTGCTCATTACAAATGACGATAGGGTTTAGCGGTTATTCAATCGCTTTTGCTAGTCTACGATCGCGCCGGGTGGATCACGATCTCCCCCTACCCCGGTTTAGTTTTCTGACTACCTATAGTAGGAGTACATCGTGAATGACACCCACTACCGAGCGCTCGTATGGCCACTACTGCTGGGCGTAGCGTTTAGCAAGCTGGGGAATGTCCCCATCGCCAATGCTACGACGCCCAACCGCCAATCGTGGGTACACCAAGCGGGGACGTGCCTCCCAACTTTGGAGGGTACCGTCGTTGGGCGGATCGATGAGAGCTGTGGCGATACCGACATCAGCGTCAATACCACCCAAAGCTACGGCCATACCCGCATCCGCGATGCCGCCTCCCCCGCCACCTACGAAAGGAGCCGCACGACGGGCCTCTGCTATCATATGTGCTACCAGGTCATCGACCGGAGCGGCCGCTTTTTCATCGGCTATACCGTCTCACCCGGCGGCTTCCATTGGACCCGTCTCCCCGGCCCCGGCACCAACGGCAGCGTGACCGGTCGAGACCCTACCGATACCTTCGACGCCCAAACTGCAACCAGTACTACCTTCACGACCGATGCTGACACGCTGACCCTGCTCTGCTTCAACGAAGGAAGTGGGCACATCACCACCGATCGCTCTAGCAATAATCGTACCTTGACCCTTGGTAGACCTCCCAACGCTAATACCAACAACCCGCTCGGTGTGACCTCAACGGCACCATCAGTACCGTAACGGAAGAACGGGATGCCATCAAACAACGGCTACAATCTCTACCAGCATACCTCTTTACTTGCCCTGGTGGGTCTGTTGGTCATGGCACTTTTCTTCAGATCAACGCGCTATCCGGCGTCGCTCCAAGCCCAAGGGGGGTCATCGCTGCGCTTCTATGGGAGCGACACCAATGACCGCGACCGTGTAAAAATTCCACTCGGTCAGATAGACTCTACGGGCCGACTTATCACATCTCACCCGGTGAACGTTGGCGATGCCTTCACGCTTGAGTTTTGGATGAAGACTGCGCTCGGCAATACCGCTCCGCCTTGCCCTACCGGTTGGTACACCGGCAACATTATCATCGACCGTGATGTGTTTGGGGCCGGCGATTACGGTGATTACGGCGTTGCTATCTGTAACCAACGGTTGGTCGTAGGCATAAGTGTGGGAAGTGATGACCGACTGCTGATTGGTAATACGGTCGTCACCGATGGCCTCTGGCATCATATTGCTATTGTCCGTGCCAACGACGGTAAGGTACGGCTGTTCGTCGATGGGCAACTCGATGGCACGCTGAATGGGCCGGTGGGCCGCATCGACTACCGACAAAATCGTTCGACGAGTTATCCCACGAGCGACCCTTATCTCGTATTAGGAGCTGAAAAACACGATTTCCCCGGTAGTCGATACTACGATGGATGGATTGACGATATGCGTATATCGCGCATTGCGCGCTATACATCTCCGTTTATTCGCCCCACCGTACCACATGCGGTAGACGATGATACCGTCGCACTCTATCGTTTCGATGAAGGAAGTGGGGTTGTTATCGGCGATAGCGCGCCCGGCGGCCTGAGTGTCGGTGAACTGAAACCGCGTACCGGTGGAGCGGCACAACACTGGTCGAACGATACTCCATTCACGACGGTGGTTATAACTACTGCGACCCACACCGTCACACCGGTCCCGTCGCCGACCCCGACCCACACCGCCACACCGGTCCCGTCGCCGACCCCGACCCACACCGCCACACCGGTCCCGTCGCCGACCCCGACCCACACCGCCACGCCGGTCCCGTTGCCGACCCCGACCCACACCGCCACGCCGGTTCCGTTGCCGACCCCGACCCACACCGCCACGCCGGTTCCGTTGCCGACCCCGACCGGTACAGCCAAACCTATGCCGAGTCCTACTATCGTCAGTGTGCCACCAACCACAACACCAACATTACCAATTCGGATTTACATCCCTTTGATTCTTCAGCCTCGTCTCGCCCCAAGCACATTACAATCAGGAGTTGCACCGTATGACCAGCCCAACCATCAATCGAACCGATCTCATCAATCTTGTTATTACCAGCCTACGTGACGTACTCGAACAGAGTGGACGTCCATTGCCGGCAACCATTGAGGAGAACACCCTCCTCTTCGGTAAGGGAGCACTCCTCGACTCATTAGCACTCGTGACAATAGTGGTCGATCTCGAACAGCGGCTCGAAGAAGAGCATGGATTGACGTTAACCTTAGCCGATGATCGGGCAATGTCACAACGTAACAGTCCATTCCGTAGTGTTGGCGCGCTCGTTGATTACCTCGAACAGCTCATCCACGAGGAGCAGAGCCGTGACTGAACAGGAAGTGGTACTGATCACCGGCACTAGCCGCGGAATTGGGCGCTTTCTCGTTGAACATTTTCTCCAACGCGGCGCGTTGGTTGAAGGATGCGCACGCAGTCCGGTCGATTGGGAATTACCCGGTTACACGCATCATCAAGTCGATATCAGCAACGAAGGTCAAGTAAAGGCTATGCTGAGCGCCATCCAACGACGGCATGGCCGACTTGACATTGCCATCAACAATGCCGGTATTGCGGCAATGAACCACGCTCTGTTAACACCGGGCGAAACAGCCAGCCGCATCTTGAACATTAACGTGCTAGGCAGTTTTCTGGTTTGCCGGGAAGCGGCCAAGCTGATGCGCCGGCGTAACTATGGCCGGATCGTCAACTTCAGCACGATCGCCGTGCCACTGCGGCTTGAAGGTGAAGCGCTCTATGCCGCAGCAAAGAGCGCCGTCGAAATGCTGACCCGTATTCTGGCCCGTGAGTTTGCCCCCTTCGGAATAACCGTCAACGCGATTGGGCCGACACCAATCGAGACCGACCTCATCCGTAGCGTACCACGCGAAAAGTTGCAGCACATCATTGACACGCTCGCCATCCGCCGCTTCGGCACATTTGCCGACATCGCCCATGTGATCGACTTTTTCGTGCATCCGGCGAGCAATTACATCACCGGCCAAGTTATCTATCTCGGCGGCGGTGGCTAACACCACGCGATGGAGGTTACGTTATGAGTATCGCATGGCTTTGTGAACGGATGGAACAGTGGGCCAATCACCCGGCCATTGTGTGGCATGACCATCCATACACTTACCACGATCTACTGGCCCGTATGCAAGCGTGGAAGGCAACGCTCAACGAACACGATATTGGACCCGGACAGGTCGTAACGATAGAAGGCGATTATTCACCAAACGCGGTTAGTCTCCTCTTAACACTCATCGAGCGCAGCACGATTGTGGTGCCGCTCACCCGCAGCGTGGCCGCGCAGCGCGAAGAGTTCCTCACTATCGCCGAAGTGCAGGTCGTGGTGAGCTTTGATGATGATGATCGGTGGCACATCGAGCGACGACCGGTGCCGGTTACCAATCCGCTGACCCGCCAACTGATCGAACGTGGTCATCCCGGTCTCGTGCTCTTCTCGTCGGGATCGACCGGGAAGAGTAAAGCGGCTTTGCACGATTTTTTACCACTGCTCGAAAAATTCCAAGTACCGCGCCATCGTCGGGTTACGCTTACCTTTTTGCTCCTCGACCATATTGGCGGGATCAACACCCTCTTCTACACGCTAGCCAACGGTGGGACGGTAGTGGCCGTGCAATCACGCGATCCTGATGTTGTTTGCCGCACCATCGAGATGCACCGAGTGCAAACCCTCCCCACCTCACCAACCTTTCTCAATCTCTTATTAATATCCGAAGCATACCGACGGTATGATCTCTCGTCGCTTGAGCTGATCACCTACGGTACCGAGGTGATGCCGGAGAGCACCCTGCACCGTATTCACGACATCTTCCCGAATGTGCAGCTTTTACAGACGTATGGTCTCTCAGAGCTAGGCATCTTGCGTTCAAAGTCACGCGACTCCAACTCGCTATGGTTCAAGGTCGGTGGCGAGGGCTTCGAGACGAAGATCGTCGATGGTGTGCTGTGGGTACGGGCTAAATCTGCAATGCTTGGCTACCTAAACGCGCCTAGTCCGTTCGACGAAGAGGGCTGGATGAACACGCAAGATGTCGTTGAGGTTGATGGAGACTACATCCGCATTCTGGGGCGGCGCAGCGATATTATCAACGTTGGCGGGCAAAAAGTATACCCGGCGGAAGTAGAGAGTGTGTTGTTACAGATGCCGAATGTGAAGGATGTGGCCGTCGTGGGTGAGCGTAATCCAATCACCGGCCAGATCGTCACTGCCCGCTTTAATCTGTTCGAGCCAGAAGACCCCAACGAATTTAAGCGCCGGGTGCGTGCCTTCTGTCGGGAGCGGCTCGCTCCCTACAAAATTCCGGTCAAGATTACCATCACCGAGGACGAACAGCATAGCGCCCGATTTAAGAAGATGCGGAAGCCATGGTAAGACATCTACCAAGTTCAGCCGTATGATACCTACCGTTTACCTTGCAATCGATCCGTTGCTGACGTCACATCGCGCCGAAATTACCTACACGTGGCGCACCCTCCTTACCGGGATGGGCTACAGTTGGTGCGAACGAGCGTGGGGTGAAGCGCCGGTGACCATCGCCTATACAACCGATCCGGCACACACACCACCAGCAGCAATGGTGATCAATGCCCGTATCGAACGTTGGCGTGCGCCGGCTCAAACACGCTTGATCGGTTCTAAACAGTGGCACGGCTATACGCTACCGCTCTTAGCCGACGATCAATCCACCGGCCAGCCTATTGTCGCCAACGGTTGCCTATACATACCCGATGATCCGATTTTTGCTGCGTTTTGGCTGCTCAGTGGGTATGAAGAGGAGCAATACCCGGTGCTCAAACACGGCTACCGCGACCTCAGCGGCACGCCGATGATCGAGGAGGGACTACTCCGCCGTGCGCTAGTTTCGGCCATTGGATGCTGGCTGGCCGAACGGTTAGAGCAGTTCGGGCTTCCCTCCGGCATTCCACGCTGGCCGAACGGCGCACAGCTTGCTGCGACCTGCGGCCACGATGTTGATTATCCAGAAGTAGTACGCTGGCTCGAACCTTTACGAGTTATAGGACGGCAAGGACTTCGCGGGTTAGGCGCAGCACTCGATGTCATCCGTGGGCGTCGCCACCACTGGCATTTTCATTCGTGGATGGATTTAGAGGAACGGATCGGTGCCCGTTCGGCGTTCTATTTTGTGGCGCGCAAAGGTTCGTTGCGCGAATATGCCACCGGATTACCCGACCCATTCTACGACGTGCAAGCCCCTCACTTTCGGGCCCTCTTCCGTGAATTGAGCAACGCCGGCTGGGAAATTGGGCTACACGCTAGCTACCGTGCGTACAGTGACCGCACATTGTTTGCCGCCGAACGTGCATGGCTCGCGGCTGCCAGCGATCAATCCATTGAAGGTAATCGCCATCACTACTGGCACCTTAATTCACAACAACCAGAGCAGACACTACTCTTACACGAACAGATCGGCTTCTGCTACGATGCCTCGCTCACCCACAACCGCTATCTAGGTTGGCGACGCAGCAGTGTCTGGCCATTCTTTCCGTGGCACCGCACATTACGACGTTCCATCCGCACCTTACAACTGCCTACCGGATGGATGGACGATCATCTCTTCGGTCAAAAACGCTTCAATCCGGGTGACCCTCACACGCTGCTCACCGAGCTACGTGAGACGGTAACACGACAAGGTGGACTGTTGCTCGTCGATGTGCATGATTATGTGTACGACGACCGACTTTTTCCAGGTTGGGCAGCAACATACCGTGAACTGTGGGAGACGCTGGCAGCCCAAGGCCGCGTCTGGTTTACAACACCGGCTGCAATTGCGCACCATTGGATTCGACGAGCCACCCAGATTGAAACCGCAAGCATAGGGTTGAACGGTTAATTCTATGCTTCTCTACCGCACCATTATCTTTCTTTTACTCTTCATCGCACCACCGCCGCTCAAACCACCTATCTTGCGCATAGCGTGTGGTGCTCAGATCGGACGTGGAGTGTCCATCGGCTGGTTCACCACCCTCATGGGTCGGCACATTAGCATTGGCGATTACAGTTCAATCCGTGCCCTGACGATCATTAACTGCGGAGGTAACCTTAGTATTGGTCGTTACAGTATCATCAGTAGCTTTACGCTGATATACGGTGCAGATGGCCTACGCATTGGCGATCACTGCTACATTGGCCCACAATCGCTGATCAATACCGAGGAAGAGGTACGGATCGGTCACTGGAGTGCCCTTGGTGCGCGGTGCATGCTGTACACCCATGGTTCGTTCTTGCCCTACAGCGAAGGCTATTGGGTACGATTTGCCCCGATCACCATCGGCAATCGGGTCTGGTGCGCCGCCGGAGTCTTTTTGCATCCTGGCGTCACTATCGGTGATAACAGTTTTGTGAACTCGCGGTCGGTGGTAAGCGGCGAGATCCCGTCCGACTCGATTGTTGAAGGCAACCCGGCACGGGTGATCAATACTATGAGCCGAATGCAGCGAACGATCACCCCACGCCGGCTTGACGCCATCGCTGAACAGATGCTACGCCACTTTCTAGCGCTCACCGCTACCCAAGGCGCATTGCGTGTCTGGCCAGATCGATCACCGCCGCAGGTACAAGCCGGTCGGCACATCTACCAGCTTATCCTCGTACCGGCAACAGGCGAGATAGCCACCGTTGATCCAACCAACCCGACGATTTGGCTCATTTGCCGGCGCGACTGGTCACCTCCATCCGCTCTCTGGCTCGATCTGACTACCAACCGGCGCAGCATGCACCGCGCTGCGCCACTCGATGCGCTCTGCACATTTTTGCAGCGCTATTACGGTATTCAACTTGAATATGAAGAAGAGAGGTAAGCTATGGCCCGAGTTCTTACCGTGCTCGGTACCCGGCCTGAAATTATCAAACTATCGCCGCTGATCCCATTACTCGAAACACGGTTCGATCACATTCTGGTTCACTCTGGTCAGCACTACTCCTACGAGGTCGATGCGATCTTCTTTGAGGAGCTGAGCTTGCCGACGCCACGTTACACGCTCGGCGTCGGCTCGGCCCAACATGGCGAACAGACGGCGCGCATTTTGTCGCGACTCGAACCGATTTTGTTGCAAGAACGGCCTGATCTGGTGCTGGTGCAAGGTGACACCAATACCACAATGGCCGGTGCGCTCTGTGCAGCTAAGCTTGGCTTTCCGGTCGTGCATCTGGAAGCGGGTGGACGCTCGTTCAACCGCGCTATGCCCGAAGAACTCAACCGGATTATTGTCGATCATATCGCCGAGATCCTGTTAGCAGCCGACGAGGTTGCCGCTGCCAACTTACGGGCCGAAGGCCTGCCGGAAGAGCGGATCCACGTCATCGGCTCGACGGCGATTGATGCGGCTCTGCGCCATCGCGAACGGGCAGCACAAAGCACTATCTTGACCCAGCTTGAGCTAGAAGCGGGCACGTATCTCGCACTCACGCTACACCGTGCCGAAAACACCACACCCGACACCCTACCCGGTATCGTCCGCGCTTTGAACGAACTTGCCGAGCAATACCGGATCGTTTTTCCAGTTCATCCACGCACAGCAGCAGCGCTCGAACGCCAGGGTCTACAGCTCTCGCCTCGGATTCATACTATTCGTCCACTTGGGTATCTCGATATGCTCTGTCTCGTCCAAGCGGCGCAAGCACTGCTGACCGATTCGGGTGGTTTGCAAGAAGAAGCAGCAGTGTTGGGCACGCCCATTCTCCTGATACGTAACGAGACCGAATGGCGGTATCTGATCGATGCCGGCGTAGCGGTACTGATCGGCAATCGCTACGAGCGTATCATCGCCGGCGCCACGACATGGCTTAGCCCAGAGGGCTTGCATCGCTTACGAACCGCTCGCTCACCGATTGTCAGTGGGGCCGCCGAGCGGGCTGCTGAGATTATGGCGGCATATTGTACGCGATAAAATGGCTTCTGCCCACAATGTAGCTAATGTATACATCGTGACGTTTTTGTCACTTACACAACTGCCTTTGTTAGTCAATCTTCAAATCAAAACGTTATGCTAGCAGTGTCCATATACATTCGACCATTAGATTCAGGAACTGTATGACCGAACGACTTCAGCTTTACCTGAGCCGGCAAGCCAGCTCATTACCGCGCTACATGATCGAACAAACGGTACAGAGCGTATGCGGCTGGATACCAGGACTGATCGGGATCGGTCTTCGCGCCTTCATCTATCGCGCCATTATGCATATCGATGGCATTGTTGCTATCGAAGACGGCGTCCGCATCCGTTTTGCCGATAATGTTCGGCTTGGTAGTGGTGTCTATCTTGATCACGGTGTCTATCTGCATGCTTGTCCAGGAGGGATCAGCATCGGTGCGGAAAGTATGGTGATGAAAAACGCCATTCTCCACGTCTACAACTTCCGCCAACTGCCGCACAGTCACATCAGCATTGGCCGACGTTCGCTGATCGGGGAGGGTTGTATTCTACGTGGGCAAGGTGGTATTACCATCGGCGATGATGTGTATCTGGGCACACTGGTACAAATCTTGGCGGTTAATCACGTCTTTCACGACACCACTCGCCCGATCAGCACGCAAGGCATCACTGCACAAGGTATTCGGATTGGCGATGGTTCGTGGATTGGGAGTGGGGCTATCATCCTCGATGGCGTAAACATCGGGAAAAACGTTGTGGTTGGTGCCGGCGCCGTTGTCACCAAAGACATCCCCGATTACTGTGTGGCCGTCGGTAATCCGGCGCGCGTAGTGCGCGATCTCCATACCGATCCATTACCGCTTAAGCAGGCAGGAGTACCGGTCTATTAGTTTTGGCGATTGCGGAGGAGATCGAATAGGACATCACAATAAGGGGGGGGGACTATGACGATGCTGTCTGTCGTGATTCCGGCCTATAACGAAGAAGACGGAATCGCAGCAATCGTAGAGCGTGTCTTGGCTATTAAACCGGCATTACAAGCGGTTGGTGTTGATGACCTCGAATGTATTGTCGTTGATGACGGTTCACAGGACAACACTGCTGCCATTGTACAGAGCTTCGGCGAGCGAGTGCGTTTGATCCGGCAACAGAATCGTGGCTATGGCGGTGCCCTTAAAACCGGTTTTAGTCAAGCGCGCGGTGAATTGATCGGGTTTCTCGACGCCGATAGTACCTACCCACCCGAATACTTCCCTCAGATGTGCAAGGCAGCCCTCGATGGAGCCGATATTGTCATCGGCAGTCGTATGGCCGGAGCACACAGTAAAATGCCACTCGTGCGTCGGATCGGCAACACGATCTTTGCCATCATGCTCTCGCTCGTCGCGGGCGTGCGAATCAGCGATAGCGCCAGTGGTCAGCGCGTGTTACGCCGCTCGATCTTACCGGTGATCTATCCACTGCCGAACACCCTTGATTTTACCCCAGCAATGAGCACCCGTGCCCTGCACGAAGGGCTACGCATGGTTGAAATCCCAATTCCCTACCGAGAACGGTCGGGACGCAGCAAGCTGCACGTGGTACGCGACGGTTTACGCTTTACCAAGTCAATTGTCTGGACAGCACTCACCTACAATCCGGTGCGGATCTTTGGTGGCGTCGGTCTCGGTCTCCTGATGTTGGCACTGTTGATCATTGTCGGGCAGAGCATCGGGATAGGGCTTGGCATCTTAAGCGGTTGGTCGTTCCCCCAACTCTTCGGTGCATTGGTCTTGGCCGTCGCCGGAGTAACCCTCTATACGACCGGTACTTCGTTCAGTTATCTGGTCACGCTCTTCCACAAGCGCGCTATTCGCCAAGGTCTCTTCGGTCGACGCGGCAACGGCCGTCGCATCGAGCGTCACTATTGGTGGTTGGGCTTACTCGCGATTATCGGTGGTATTGGCATTTACATCGCAGCGGTTGCCTTTGACCTGACGAATCCAGCCCTGAACTATTCGTGGTTTGCTCCGGTTGTGAGCGCAATGCTGGTTCTGATGGGGGTGCAACTGGTAAGCGCGTGGGGGCTGGCGCGTGTCTTAGCCGAGCTAAGCCGGCGCGAGCATGAGCAGACTGCCGATCTGAACTGGACGTACACTCCGCTGACAACGTCAATCGAAGCGACTACGCAAACCGCATAAGGCCGGCGCCATGATTGAATCATTCTTTCGTTGGAGTGAACACAACCTTGGTCAGAGCCACTACGTACTCGGCTATCTGATCGTGTTGTTCAGTCATAACTGGCCGATTATCGGCACGCTTGGTATCGCACTATGGCTCAGTATCCGCCTCTATCGCCAACCATCGCGAACCAACGCCGTCTGGCTCTTTAGCGCCTTACTCTTCGGCCTGGGGTACGAGTATGAAAAGCACGTTGCCGTTGAACTACATCATGCCATTGACATGCTCTTTGGCTTTGAATTAGCCGGTTGGAATCGTCCGTTGCACTTCTTGGTTGGTCCGATTATCAATACCGGCTTTGTGTTAATCACCTTTACGATGGTGTTTCACGGTCTATACCTTACCTTTAAACCGTCATTGGACAAGCTTGTTCGCCGCTTCCATCCTGCCCGCAATTCTCAACCGGCGAGCGACATAACCGCATCAGCGTATGCAAAACAGCATGAGGAGAACTATGAGCGAGCAGGAAATAACGACCACTCCACGCAAGCAAGCACCGGGAGATAAACCAACCGGTATCAAGCTGGTTGCTCCCGCCCGTCCCCATGAGCGTGCCGGCGAGATCCGTTTCGTCGAGATGCCACGCGAGCAAACCCCGCGACTGGATGTGCTGGTGTTAAACCCACCTTCACCCGACGGCGATCTCTTCTTACGTGATATTGCGCGCGTGGGCCGGCGCACCCGCGATGGTATCATCTGGCCGCAAACGGCCCTTGCGCAGATTGCCGCTGTGGTAAAAGAGGCCGGTTATACCGTCGAAGTGATCGATGCTATCGGTCTCATGATGGATTGGAAGTCGTTTGAGAAGTATATGTGGGAAAAGAAGCCGCGTTACATGATCATTCACGCGACGGCGCCCACCCTTACGAACGACATGCGTACAACGTTTATCGGTAAGGCCGTAGGCTCGATCACGATGGCCATCGGTACGCACGTCACTCCGATGACGCGCGAAACTCTCGAAACCTACCCAACGCTCGACATCGTCGTGCGCGGCGAACCAGAACTCACTATCGTCGATGTCATCCGCACCATCGATCGGGTTGTGGCAGAAGAGCGTGCTGCCGAGACGGTACCAGTTGGCAATCCTGATCTAACTCCGCCATGGCGCAAACTACCGTTCCCCGACGCTTCGTATCTAACGACACGGGGGCGTTTTCGGGGGGTGCCGCCTTCGATCATCGCCCGTGCCCTCCGTGAGACGCTTGGTGTCGGCTACCGTGACGAACACGGCGAAGTGCAAATCAACCCTGACCGACCATTCATTGAAGACCTCGATACGCTACCCATTCCCTTACACGACCAGTTGCCGTGGCAGCGCTACAAAGTACCAATTGTCGGCGGACCGTATACCTTTGTGCTAACCAGTCGTGGCTGTCCGGCCGGCTGCCGCTATTGCATCAAACACGTCACCTATCAGTCGAGTGTACGCCACCGCAGCCCACATCACGTCTTGCAAGAGATGATCATGCTCAAAGAAATGGGTCTGCGTCATATTCACTTCGAGGCTGACCTGTTCACGGTAAAGAAAGAGTTTGTTTACGATCTGTGCCACACGATTATCAAAGAGGGTATCAAACTGCGCTGGAGCTGTAACAGCCGCGTTGACTTCGTCGATGAAGACGAACTACGCCTGATGCGCAAGGCGGGCTGTTTCATGATTGCGTGGGGTCTTGAAAGCGGGAGCGAAGAGGTACTCAAGCGTGCGCGCAAAGGCACGACGGTGAAGCGGATCGAAGAGACGATTGTCGCCAGTCACCGAGCCGGCATTATGAACTGGGGCTATTTTATCATCGGGCTACCGGGCGAAACGGTGGAGACGATCCAACAAACGATTGCGCTCTCGAAGCGGTTGCCGCTCGATATTGCGCTATTCCACATTGCCACGCCCTACCCCGGTACACCATTTTACTACGAGGCCGTTGCCAATGGGTGGATCAGAATGAATCAGTGGGAAGACTACGACATGTATTCCCACACGGTTCTCAACTATCCACATCTTAGCTCGGCCGATCTGGAGTACTGGGCCAAACGCGCCGCCCGCGAGTGGTCGTTGCGACCGCGCCCGATTATGACCTTCCTCAAAGGGGCGACTAACCCGGAAACATGGGGACAACTCTGGCAGATTGGCGTGAACCATCTTAAGTGGATTGGGGGAAGTTTGCGTAATGAAGGGCTACG
>RFKD01000011.1 GCA_003694545.1 Candidatus Parcubacteria bacterium
CCCCCTCGAGGGTTCGAATCCCTCCCCCTCCGCAGTGCAAGGAGCGCAACGCGGAGCGTTGCGCGACTATGCAATGCGAGAGAGGGGAGGGATTCGAACTGAGGCCAGAGCGGGCCCCCAAACCGAAGGTTTGGGGCTGCGCCGAAGCTGGGGTCGCGAGTTCTTAGCATCTGAGACGCCGTAGGCGGTGAAGATGCTTAGAACTGGTGACCGAATCCCTCCCCCTCCGCAGTGCAAGGAGCGTTGCGCGAGTTTAGTTGTTGCTTCCAGCTTGTTCCAATACAAAGCGGCGGGTGATGGGACCAAAATAGCCGCTTGCGGGGGAAATTCCTGCTTGGCGCTGATATTCCACAAGGGCGCGCTGGGTGACGCGTCCAAAGTAGCCCGTTGCGCCCGCGCGCGCGAGTTCGCGTGCGGCCGGTCCTGCGTCTTGCGCTATAAGAAACTTTTGCAGGAGGCGCACTGCTTCCCCTTCATCACCCACCTCCAGATCACTGCCTCGTTTTGCCAGCTGTTGAGCATATTCCTCTGGCAGCTGAGCCCTATCTTCGTTTTGTTTGCTTATGTCGCCTGTCGTCACCTCTGTGTCCGTATATGCTTCGTTTTTGGCCGAAAAAGAAAGGAGATCGGTTTTTTGGCGTTCCCCGTCAAAAAAGTTGCCAGAGAGCGACGCTAAAAGGAAAGAATGAGTCTTTGTCTCAACTATTCCGTTTGCGGGCGTAATACCTACCGTGCGCTGGAACTCAACAACTGCTTTGCGCGTTAACGCTCCGAAATAGCCTGTTGCTCCTGTGCGCGCGAGTTCTTGTGCCGCGGGGCCGGCATTCATGTGGGCAAGCATTTGCTGAAGGATGTACACAGCGCCTCCTTGCGCTCCTTCTTTGAGCGTTGCGTCGCGGAAAAGCGTGGAGAGCGAAGCCAACTTTTCCACGAAGGTGAATTCGCGCGTGAGACGAGGGAAAGGATTCACGGCGCCTTCTGGCGCATAGATACCAAAATGGAGATGCGGAGTTCTACCTTTTGCGTTGCCAGTGGTTCCCACAAAGCCAAGGGGGTCTCCAGGCGAGAGCACCGCACCCTCTTTGAGGTGGGGGAGCAGTTCCGCTAAATGCGCGTAGTAAAACTGTTCTCCTCCGGGATTGGCGGTGAGCACAAAATAACCGCCAATAGGATGGTACCCAACCTCCACCACAACCGCTTGCGTGGGGGAGACCACTGCGGAACCGAACGGCGCGAGAATATCTATGCCTTCGTGCGCGCGTCCGCCTGGCCGGGGTTCTCCAAACGAATCAACAAGATCGGAAATTCCAACGCCGTAGACGACGGGAAGGGGTAGAGCTTGTTCAGCTGTGGCATTCAAGGTGTTTTGGATGAGCTCTTTTGTACGCGGCTGGGGTGTGTAGAGGAAATGACGAAAGGCGGTTTCCCACGTTGCGTCTTCTTTTCCTTCTGCCGAAAGTTGCTGAAGGGTACTTTGCTCTATTGGATTGAGAAGAGGTGTTTGGCGCGATGAGCGCTGTTCCTGCGCTGCCGCCGCAAGCGGCAGGGCAATGATACCCAGGTAACACAAAACAACGCCTGCGCCTCCAATGCACTTTGATACTATAGAGCGCATAATGTATAGTTAGTCATTGTAGCGGAAGAAACGCAGGAATTTGTAATACAAAACAGTATGGAAGTTCAGTCAAGAGACCCCAACATTTCTCAGAATCCACCTTTGGAAGCAGGGCGGTCAAAGCTGCGGTGGCTTAAGCGCCGATTCGTGGTGGCGGTGCTTGCGCTTTTTATTGGTGTGGCCGTGCTTGGCGGCTTAGTGATGGCCGATACCCTTGCCGCAAAAGGAAAGGCGGCGGCGCGAACAACTGCGAAGCTTTTTACCACCGCGCCCCCGCCGTCCATTGTTATCGAAGGGTTCAACCACACGCGCGCGCCTTTCACCTACGGGAGTTGGCCCGCGTTAGCAAACGCCGAATTTTTCTTGCAGGTGAAAGAGAAGCTTCTTGGGTCCGGGCAAACTTTTATTGAAGCAAATCTCAGCGAAATGAAGATTCGACTGTACCAAAAGGGAGAGTTGGTGAAAGAGGCGCCCATTATCAGCAAAGGGCGTGAGGGTTCATGGTGGGAGACACCGGCGGGGCTTTACGCCATTGGCGTGAAGGAAGAAAGGCATTTTTCTTCATTGGGGCGGGTTTGGATGCCGTGGAGCATGCAGTTTCAAGGAAATTTCTTCATTCATGGCCCTATATATTTCCCCGACGGAACCCCGACGCCTAATTCGTATTCCGGAGGCTGTATTCGGGTTCCCATGGATGATGTACGCGAGATTTTTGAGGCGGTCGAGCTGGGCACGCCGGTGCTGGTGTATGAAGCCTCCTTTGCGGGTAAGCAAGACGAGGGGATTGCGTATGTTCCCCGGGCGCCCGTTAAAGACGCATCTGTTTCCTATCTTGTTGCCGACTTATCGGCGAACACGGTGCTCGCCGCGCACAACGCGCAAGAGGTGCGCCCCATTGCGTCGCTCACCAAACTTATGACGGCGCTTATTGCTGTTGAGTACATTAATGTTGAACGGGAGGTACCGATTACCAGAGAGATGCTCGTGGACACCTCTCGTCCTCGGTTGAGCACAGGCGAACAAGTGAAGGTGTTGGACCTCCTGTCGCTTTTGTTGTTGGAATCGTCAAACGAAGCGGCCGCCGCGGTTGCCGTGCCGTTGGGTGCGGAGCACTTTGTGAACCTGATGAACCAAAAAGCCGACGCGATTGGGATGCTTACCGCGAACTTTGCCGACACCTCGGGAGCGTCGCCGCAAAATATGGCGAGCACGGAAGATTTATTTATGCTCGCAAAATACCTTTACCACAACCGAAGTTTCGTGCTCCATATGAGCTTGGGGCGCGAGAATCGCGCCGCCTATGGCCCCCCGAAATTCTCGGGTCTTACAAATTTTAATGAGGTGGAACTCCCAGAGGGTGTGTCTCTTGTAGGCGCAAAAGTGGGGCTGACAAAAGCGGCAGGGAACACCATGCTCAGCGTTGTGGAAATCGACTTTGGAGAGGAGCGCCGCCCGTTTGCTGTTATTGTGCTGGGTGCTGATGACGCCAAAGAAGTGACGCGCACGCTCATTTCGTACATTGCTAACAATTTCGCCCTCGTTCGCAATTAGAAGCAAACCGCACGGGGCGTTGACGCAGAAGCGGGCGTTTTCCATTGCGGTGTGCTGTGTGTTTTGGTTTCTTCCCTCTTCTTTTCCTCCCAGCGGTGATCGCACAACATAGGCAGGCTCCTATGCCGCAAGCACAAGCGCTTTCACACAACGCGCGCCGGATGCGCGCAAAACGCGCCGGCACTCCCGCAATGTCGCGCCTGTGGTGGCCACATCGTCGATGAGGATATACACGGTGTTGGGGTAAACCTTCTCTCTTACCGCAAAAGCTCCCTGCACATTTGCTTTGCGCAAGGTGGCGTCGCGCAAGAGCGACTGCTGGAGCGTGTTTCGGGTGCGCGCAAGGAGGCGGTAGCCGCAAACGACGCGCCGTGCCAAAAAGGGTGCTTCCTTCCAAAGGGAAACGAGCAACCAAAACGAGAGACGCTCTGCTTGATTGAACCCGCGCTCTTCTTGTCGTGCCGGAGAAAGAGGAATCGGCACGAGGCATATCGTTTTTTGGGGAGCGCGCCACAAGTATTCCCAGCTGCGCAACCGTGCGGCGAGCAAGTGCCCGCCGAGCGCGGCTGCCTCCCACGAGCCGCCAAATTTGAGTGCGTGCACCATATGCCGCACGCTCGGATTGCTGAACGGGACTGAAGCCGCAACCCACCGCGTGGGGGTTTCCGGACAGGGAAGGTTGCGCACCTGGAGACGCGACGTAAGCGGCTTGCGCCACGGAAAGACGCTTTCCAGCGCGACATCAGCAAGTCGCGCAAGCGCTATCCACTGTTCTGGGGAAGCAAAACGACTGGCCGTGCGTGCTACACTAAAAAAGATCATATACGAGATCAGTATAGCGCTGCTGTTTTCCTATGGGCATTGTCGATTCTCTCAAACAAGCGTTGGGTTCTTTTGTTGTGGGAAGCCCGGCGAAAGCGCAGGCGATTGGCATTGATATTGGCTCTTCCTCTATTAAGATGGTGCAGCTGCGCAGGGCGCAGGGCGCTGCGGTGTTGGAAACCTACGGCGAGCTCTCGTTGAGCGTTTATGGCGAGACGGATGTGGGGCGAGCGGTCCAGCTCCCCGCGGAAAAAATAGCGGAAGCGCTGACTGATTTGCGCAAGGAGGCGGGCATCACCACGCCGGTGTGCGGTGTGGCAATTCCGTATCGAGCGAGCATGGTAAGCATTATCTCTCTGCCAGATGTGGGTGCCGCTCAGCTTGCAAAAATGATTCCTATTGAGGCGCGCAAGTATGTGCCGGTTCCAATGAAGGAAGTACAGCTTGACTGGTTTATCATCCCCGAAGAAGAAAGTCGGTTATTGGAAATGAGCGCCGATGAATCTGAAGGGCAGCCGCAAAACGCTACGGCATCTGGCGGATCAACGTTTGCCAAGGTAGAAGTCTTGCTTGCGGCTATTTATCGAGACACGCTTGAGTCATACCACAAAGCCGTAACGGCGGCGAAGTTTCAACCGCAGTTTTATGAAATAGAAGCTTTCAGCGCGATGCGCAGTCTTTCGGAAGTTCATAAAGCGCCGTACGCTATTGTGGACTTTGGGGCCGCTTCGACAAAATTCTACGCGATAGAGCTTGGCCTCGTGCGCGCTTCGCACCTCATTCCGCGCGGAGGGCAAGACGTTACGCTCGCGATTTCCCGTTCGCTTGGCATCAGTGTGGCAAAAGCTGAAGAATTGAAGCGCGAGATAGGGCTTGCCGGCGGTGGTGGTAATGGCGGCGCGGTTTCTGCCGCGGCGCAAACCGTGTTGGATGGTATTTTGAGTGAAATCAAACACGCGCTTACTGCCTACTACAAACGTCATCATCGGGCATTGGAATACGCCGTCATCATGGGAGGAGGGGCCCAACTGCCGGGCTTAGAGGATGCCGCCTTGCAGGAGTGGGGCATCAGTGTTCGCCGAGCTGATCCGTTTGCAAAGACGCGCGCACCTGCCTTTCTCGATCCCGTTCTTCGGGAAGTTGGTCCTGAGTTTGCGGTTGCCGTCGGGCTTGCCCTGCGGCATGTGGCGCACGAGTAGTTTAGCGCGAGTTATCCCCAACTCATCACTGCTGAGCGGAGGCACTAATGGTATACTACTTGTCGTTGCGCGACTAGTTGTGACGGTATGGAGTCTTCTTTCCAGACATCCTTCCTTCCCAAACAACGCCTTGCTCAAGGGCTTGGCACGCCCACACGCCGCCGCGGGGTGTATTTTGGGGGCATTGGACCTCTGATTGCTTCCACCATATTCTTTTTAACGCTGATTGGAGCGGGTGTGTTGTACACGTTTGAAGCGCAAACAACAAAACGGCTCGAGGAGGCCCTAGAAACTCTCCGCAAAAATCAGGCCCCCTTTGAGCTTGACACATTGGATGATCTTGCTCGTTTGCACGACCGCTACCAAACAGCCCTGACTCTTATCAACGATCACATAGCTCCTTCGCTCATCTTTGACCCTGTTGCCGCGAACACCCTGCCAACGGTGCAGTATAAATCGCTTTCCTTTACCTACGGCCGAGACTCAGTCATATTGACAATGGAAGCCCTAGCCCGCGATTTTGCTTCGGTTGCGCTTCAAACGGATGCTTTCGTCCCGCAAGTCGGGGGTCCTTCGCTGTTTTTTAATCCGCTTGTGAGCAATGTCAAGGAAGAGGGCGATGGAAAGGTTTCCTTCAAGTTGACAGTGCAAATGCCCGCCCAGGCGGTCGCTTATGCTGAGCGATTGTCTCGGGAAGGGGGGGACTTCTTTGATAATTTCGATACTTCCTCAACCTCCTTCAATAAAGGAGATACCTTTACAAGCGGCACTTCAGCTATTGATATATTTAATAATGGCAGCGGCTCCAACAGCTCAGGCGATGGCAGGGTGGGGATTGGCTCACAAAGGGGTGTTGAAGCCGGCACGCAAGGTGACTTCTCGGATCTTGAGAATTTGTTCCGATAATCGAGAGATTGCCGTATGTTTGCCCTCCTTTTGTCGTTCGCAATGCTCGCCTCTTCCGTAGGGCTGTTTTTTGGTTACGTAGAAGGCGCCTACGCTCGTTGGCAAGCGAAAGAAGCAAAATACCAACAAGTCGCGAAGACGAACCAAAACTACCTCGCATACCAGCAAACGCTTGACGGCTTGATCGCCCAGCGTAATGCCTTGCAAGAGGAAACTGCTCGTTTGCGCAAGCTTCTTCCGGACCATGTGGATATGGTACGGCTTATTTTAGACATTGAATCCATCGCTTCCCAACATAAGGCGGTAAAGGTTGGGAGTTTTACTTTTTCCAATTCTGCCCAAAGTTCCTCAAACACGCAAAGTGCAGGCTCGTTGCCGTCGTCGGATTTTGGGGGTGATTTTACCGCGCAACAACAGCCGGCTGCTCAATCCCGCTACGGCGAAGCCCGGATTAGCTTTACCGCCACAGCGCCTTACAAAGAGGGAATTGTGTTTATTCGCGATCTCGAACGTAGCTTGCGCCTTTTGGATGTTCGGACTTTGTCGGTCAAACCGGGAACATCTCCGGATGGCTCGTATCTGTTTACCATTGACGCGGCAACCTACTGGCTTCCTTGATGCATAATGCTTTATGCAGCAATCTCACCACACGCTCATTTTAGGCATCGCGATCGTCGCCACCCTTGGTGTGTTGGGTTGGCGGATGATGCAACCTCCGAAACCTGTGGAGTTGGGGGCGGATACGGTGGACCTTACCCAATTTGATGTTCGTCTCACCCAAGCCACTGCCCGCATTGATCGGATCAACCTTGCCGAAGTTGCAGCGACGATCCAGGCAAATCCAACTTATCGGTCTCTTTTCGATTTCAGCAGGCCTTTGCCCAACATTCCGAAGGGAAGAGAAAATCCCTTTGCTCCAATGGAAAATCTGCCAAAGCAGTCGCGCGAAAACGCCCCTGCAAACTTCTTAGGGTTTTAATACCCGCAGCGTTTTATCGCTTAAAAACTCGGCAATAGGGGGGATAATAAGAAACAAAACAATGCGGGATATCTTTCCCGCAAAGGTTTGGTATACTGATTGTAATGGATGTGTTGCACTTACTTGCGGCGCGGGGTTTTATCCGCGAAGAAGAAGTACCGCTGATTTTAGCGGAAGCCGAAGCGCGCAGCGAATCCATTGAAAGCATTCTCGAACGACGAGGCATTGCAAGGGATACCATTTTGCGAGTGAAGGAAGAACAATACAACATTCCCCGTAAAGAACTTCCGCAAGACATCTCTATTCCCTATGAAGTCTTGCGGAATATTCCTGAAGAATCGGCGCTCCACTACCGTATTGTCCCGTTGGATGTTGTCGATGGGGTGTTGGAAATTGGGGTGGTGGATCCTGACAATATTGAAGCGATGAACGCCATTAATTTCATTGCCACGCGGGCAAAATTGCCATACAAAACATATCTCATTTCTGAAGAAGATTTCCAGAGAGTGTTGGAGCTCTACCGCGGACTGCCCGGGACAGTTGGGGAAGCTTTGTCTGAATTAGAAAGTGAAATAGCCGCTACTCCTCAGACAAAGTCGCAAGAAGCGCAAAAAAGCAAGGAGTCAGCGTCGTTCATCAAGGAGGACGCCCCCGTAACTAAAATTGTGGCAACGCTCATACAAGACGCGGTTGAAGGAGGGGCGTCTGACATCCACATTGAACACACGGGGGAAAGGGTACGCGTGCGCTTCCGCGTTGACGGCGCTTTGCGCACCTCTATCCTGCTTCCCGCGAATGTGCATCCCGCGATGGTCGCGCGCATTAAGGTCCTCGCGTCACTGCGGCTTGATGAAAAGCGCAAACCGCAAGACGGCCGGTTTTCGGCCACCATCAATAAGCGGAAGATTGACTTTCGCGTGTCTACTTTCCCGACGGTGTACGGCGAGAAGGTGGTGATGCGTATTTTGGATCGGGAAAGCGCCAGTGTTTCTCTGGAAGCGTTGGGAATGCTGGACGACCATCTTCAAATGGTTTTGCGCGCCGTTCGTTTGCCCTACGGGATGGTGCTCATTACGGGGCCTACCGGATCGGGTAAGTCTACGACGCTTCAGGCAATGCTCTGGCAGGTTGATCGGGAGACGAAAAATGTTGTTTCGTTGGAAGACCCGGTGGAGTACCGCATTGAGGGTGTGAGCCAATCGCAGGTGCGGCCGGAAATCGGCTACTCCTTTGCAAACGGTTTGCGCTCCATCTTGCGTCAGGACCCTGATATTATTATGGTCGGCGAGATCCGCGACAAAGAAACCGCGCAGCTTGCCGTGCAAGCGGCGCTGACGGGGCACCTTGTGTTATCCACCCTTCACACCAACACCGCTCTTGGCGCCATTCCCCGTTTGATTGACATGGGAGTTGATCCGTATCTCATCGCGCCCACTTTGCGCTTGTTGATTGGTCAACGCCTCGTGAGGCGCATTTGCGATGGGAGCGGCGAAAAGGTTCCCGTTGAGGGAGCGCTCAAAGCAATGTTTGAAAAACAATTTGCCGATCTTCCTCCTCAGTTTCGCGAGAAAATCCCGTGGTCAGATACTGTTTTGCGCATTAAACCAACCGACGAGTGTCCTTCCGGCACGCGCGGGCGCATTGGTGTGTATGAGATGGTTGAGGTCGGAAAAGAAATGGAAGAGCATATTCTCAAACAGGGCGACGAACAAGCATTATATGCGCTTGCCCGCCAGCACGGGTTTCGTACAATGAAAGAAGACGCAATTTTTAAGGCACTCCAGCACATTGTGCCCTTTGAGGAGATTAACACCCTTGAGGCGTCTCTTGAAGGCGAGCAAGAGGCGTACGTGTGATATAACCCATTGAGTTATTGTGTATGTCGTCACTACCCTTTCAGCGTGTTATGCTTGTTGATGATGATCAGTTTCTCCTTGATATGTACCGCACCAAGTTTCAAAGTGAGGGGGCGGAAGTTGTCACCTACTCCAACACCAAACAGGCGTTGCGCTCCCTGCAAGAGGGTAAGGTGCAACCAGATGTCATCTTGATTGATATGGTAATGCCGGAGATGGATGGAGTTGCGTTCTTGCAAGAACTACGGAAACTCCCGCGAGGATCGAGCATCACTGCCATTATGCTCACCAACCAAGGTCAAGACACGGATCAACAAGCTGCGCGCCAAGCGGGCGCCGAGGGCTTCCTCATTAAGGCAAACTTGACCCCTTCGGAGGTTGTCCGTGAAGTCGCGCGAATAGTCTCACAGAAAGGCCGCCATCTTTCGCGTGGAAATGGTGGGGACAAGTAGGTCTAAGCGAAATGGTACAATTGCCCTACCAGTAACCGTTTATGACACACAATGCGCTAGTCCCCGAACCGCCCAAGCCGCCTTCGCATAACCAAGCGGCAGTGTTGCGCAGGCTTGGCGCTCTGCTGGATGTGGTGATTCGAGAGGGAGCGTCTGATCTCCATCTTTCCGTGGGGCGGCACCCCATCGTGCGCGTTGACGGGACACTCGTTCCCCTTATGAAGCAAGATGTCCTCACCGCGCAGGATACCGCGGCGTTTGCGCTTGCGATGATGGTACCTGAACAGGAGCAACAGCTGAAAGAGGGAAAGGATGTGGATTTTGCCTATCATCACACCGACGGGAGCCGCTTCCGTGTTAACGCGTCAATTGTGCAGGGGGCTGTCGTGCTTGCGTTGCGCTATATTCCTTCCAAGATTCCGTCGCTTACCGAGCTCAATCTTCCGAATATTCTCGAGACCTTCACCCAAAAACGGCAAGGGTTCTTCTTGGTTGTGGGGCCCGTTGGGCAAGGAAAGTCCACAACCCTTGCTTCGATGATCAACATCATTAACGAACGCCAATCTTCGCATATCGTGACGATTGAAGAGCCGGTGGAATACATTTACCCGAAAGGCAAGTCCCTCATCCACCAGCGAGAGGTTGGTATTGATACTCCTTCTTTTTACGAGGCGCTTGTCTCTGCGTTTCGTCAAGATGTTAATGTTATTCTTGTAGGGGAAATGCGCGACAAAGAAACTATCGCAACGGCTGTGAGTGCCGCTGAAACGGGCCACTTGGTGTTCTCAACGCTGCACACAAACAACGCCGCGCAGTCAATTGATCGCATCATCGATTCTTTCCCCGCGGGGCAACAAGACCAAATTCGCACTCAGTTGGCCGGATCCCTGCTTGGTATCTTTTCACAACGGCTCTTACCACGCGTTTCCGGCGGAGTGATTCCTGCCTACGAGCTTCTCATCAACAACACAGCTGTAGCAAACCTTATTCGCGAGCGGCGCATTCACGAGATCAATTCTGTTATCGAAACGAGCATGCAGCAAGGGATGATTTCTTTCGAGCGGTCTCTTGCGGAGCTGACTCGCAACGGCGAGGTTACCGCGGAGGATGCTCTGCGCGCCTCATTGAATCCGGATCTTCTTGAACGTTTCTTGTAGGGTTGTTTCTCTAACGCGCCTCTTTTCTTTCGTATGCTGTTTCGATATACCGCCATTGACGCGAAGGGCAACAAACAAGAAGGCACAGTTGACGCGGTAACCCAAGAAGCCGCGATCACCGCGCTACAACGCCGCGGTCTGATGGTTGCCGGCATCGAAGCAGCCGATGGGGGTCTGTTTTCGATGAACATTTCTTTTTTTGAACGCGTTTCGCAAGCCGAGGTGGTGGTTCTTTCCCGCCAGATTGCAACCCTGTTTGAAGCGCAAGTTTCTGCACTGCGTGTGTTTCGCCTTTTGGCGTTGGAAACCGAAAACCCGCTCCTGCAACGCATCTTGCTTGAGGTTGCCGACGACTTGCAAGGCGGTGCGTCCATCGCGGAAGCACTCGCAAAGCATCCGGCAGTGTTTTCTGAATTTTATGTCAATATGGTCCGCGCTGGCGAAGAAACCGGGCGCCTTGATCAGACCTTCAACTATCTGGCTGATTACCTTGATAGGATGTACGAACTCACGAGCAAGGCAAAGAGCGCTTTGATTTATCCCGCGTTTGTCATTACTGTTTTTATTGGGGTAATGGTGCTGATGCTCACCTATGTTATCCCGCGCATTGGGCAAATACTTGAGGAGTCGGGGCAAGAGCTTCCGATTTACACAAAAATCGTTCTTGGGATTTCTCACTTTTTCTCCAACTTTGGGGTCTTTATCTTCATCGCGCTTGCAGTGGGTATCGCGGGCTTCATGTGGTGGTCGCGTACCCCAGAGGGCAGAGTGCAGTTAGACACCTTCAAACTGTACCTCCCTTACTTTGGAACTCTGTTTCGCAAGCTTTATTTGGCGCGTTTTGCCGATAACTTAGCCACGATGGTGGCAAGCGGCATTCCAATGGTGCGTTCTCTGGAAATTACCGCAGCTGTTATAGGAAACGAGGTGTATAAAGGCATTGTGCTGAATGCGCTGGAAGATGTCAAAAACGGGAAGGTACTCTCGGAAGCGCTCAATGAGCATAAAGAGATGCCGGGCATTATTGTGGGAATGGTCCGGGTTGGGGAGGAAACCGGCCGCTTGGAAAAAATTATGAAAACGCTTGCGAGTTTTTACGAACGGGAAGTGCAGCAAACCGTTGACGCTCTCATTGATCTCATTGAACCGGCAATGATCGTTCTCCTTGGTTTGGGAGTTGGGGTTTTGCTTGCGGCCGTGCTGATTCCGATTTACAATGTTTCCACCGCCGGCTAAGCAAGGCTGCCAAGGCTTGCGGTTATTGAGGAAAGACTTCCAGCGGCGCCTTCAGTTATCCACAGGGAAGGGCTATTGTGCTTCGCCCTTGTGGTATATACTAGAAATTGGTGCTACCATTTAGCGGAAACCATTATTATTCGTTATCCATTATTACCACTATCGTATGCGTTTGTCATATTCTTTTCGCCGCGGTTTCACCCTCATTGAGCTGTTGGTGGTAATCGCGATTATTGGTATCCTTTCGGCGGTAGTGCTTGCGTCGCTCAACAGCGCGCGGGCGAAGGCGAGAGACGCCCGACGGGTTGCCGACCTCAAACAAATCCAACTCGCCAACGAAATGTATTTTGACGAAAACGGTAGTTACGCGGCGAACCTCGCAGCACTATCTCCTAGATATCTTCCCTCAACTCCAGCAGATCCTACTCCTACCCAATCGTATGCTTACGCAACGAATGTGACTGTGGGCGGTCAGACGAAAGGATATGGGGTCGCAGCCAGACTTGAACAGGATTCTAATACGGCAGCTTCTGACGGTAATCCTAACGTGACGATTGGTAGTCTTAACTGCAGTTCGGCGCTTGTATACTGTGTTTTCCCCTAAAACGAGCGGTTGAGAATACACATCGTGAGAACCGCGCCGCCACAAGCGGCGCGGTTCTGTCGTGAAGTGATGGCGCCATGGGTTGATGAGAAAGCCCGAAGTGGTAGTATGATATAGTGTCGCTTTTGCTGATAGCAGCTTTCATTGGCGCTGCGGTGGGCAGCTTTGTGAATGTCTGGGTCTTGCGCACCCGAGAGGGAGAAAGTATCAAAGGACGTTCCCGTTGTCCCGGGTGTGGCACGACGCTGCAGTGGTTTGAGCTTATCCCTCTTCTCTCGTTTCTGTTCCTACGGGGGCGATGTCGATCCTGTAGGGGAGCCATCTCGTTGCAATACCCCGTGGTAGAAGCACTTACGGCACTTTTGTTTGTGGTCGTGTTTCTTCATGAAGGGGGTGATGCGGCGCTGGGTGATGGAGGCGCGATGTTGCAAATTGTATTGGGATGGCTTGTGGCAAGCATCTCTGTTGCGCTTGCGCTGTATGATATGCGCGCGCTTGAGGTGCCGTCGCGCTGGTTGTGGTATTTCCTTGTCGCAAGCGCGCTCTGGGGGCTTGCGCGCGCAGAACCGCTCACCTTCAGCGGTTTTTGGGAGGTGGCGCAAGGGGTTGTCATCTCAGGTTTTATCACAGGCATTCCTCTTGCGTTTTTGTGGCTCATATCTCGGGGAGGGTGGCTCGGGGAAGCTGATGTGTGGGTAGCAATCGCGCTAGGGCTCGTTCTTGGATGGGAGATGGGGTTGAGCGCGCTTTTACTCGCGTTTTGGCTGGGAGCGGGATTTGTCGCGCTGTGGTGGGCTCTCTCGTGTGTCGTCCGCGCCGTGCCGCGTGGTTGGTTGTTGGGCAAGATACCACCCTTGCGCCGGAGGACGCCCGTCCCGTTCCTCCCTTTTTTGCTTGCCGCCTTGTGGATTACCTATGCTTTCTCTTGGTCGGCGCTTTTGGTATACTACCGGTATGGGGTCTAGCTGCGCGCGCAAGAAAAAAGAAGGCACCCTAAGAGGATTTACCCTTGTTGAGGTGGCGATTGCAACGGCAATAATGGTGACACTTGGCTTAGTTGTTCTTGCTGGGAGTGGTTCGCAACGGGCCGCCCGCCAACTCCTTCAAGAGGCATACCGCATTGCAGCCGTGTTTCGGGAGGCACAGCACTATGGGGTGGGTACCTCCGGGGCAAGTGGATCCTTTCGTGGGGGCTACGGGGTGTGGCTGATTCCTGGCGGATCCCAAATACTTCTTTTTGGCGATGAGAATGCGAACTACTGGTTTGACACGAGTGATGTCGTGGTTGATCGGGTGACGCTTGACCAGCGGTTTACCATTCAAGAGGTCTGTGGCACGCGCGCGGCAGGAGGGTGGGAATGTGTCTCGGCGGGAACACCAGGGATGGGTATGACGGTTTTATACTATCGCCCAAATCCTGAAGCGCACATCTATCTCGCTCCCAGCGATTCAATGCGTACGATAGGGAAGGTGGTTTTTGCGCTGACACGTGATCCCGCCAAAAAAGTGGAACTCCTTGTGTACCTCACGGGAGCCCTAGAAGTGAATGCGTCGTTGTAGATTAGATTGGGAGCGTATGCGAGCACTATCCTTAGCATTTCTGAGAGAATTGCGGGAACGAGACGAAGGGGGTTCTGCACGCGCGTTTACGCTGGTTGAACTTCTCGTGGCAACAGCAGTCTTTGCGGTTATTATGGTTGGGCTCGTGGGGGCGTATTTGACCCTCTTGGTAGGGAGCGCTAAGGTGCGGTCTCAACAGGAGCTCCTTGATTCACTCCATGCGGCGCTTCAACACCTGGAGCGCCTTGCGGCGCAAGCGGAGGTGGTGGCATGTGGGAATAATCTCCCAGCCTCGTATCTTCCTGCACAACATGAGCCGTGCCCCACTGGAGGCAACACACTTGTGCTTGTCTTGAACAAAACAGAGGGGAAAACGGTAGCGTTTCGTTTTGCTAACAACTCTCTTGAGCGGACCGTCGCGGGAGGCTACGCCCCCCTTATCTCTCCTCGTGTTCAGGTTACGAGTGGGCAATTTATCATTGGTGGGGGAAGCCAAAAAATAGCCCCTCGTGTTACGATGACTGTTGAAGGTCTCATTGCCGCCGGCTCTCCTCGTCGAAGCGCTTCGCCTTTTGCGATCCAAAGCACATTCGCGCCTCCAATGAGCTATGATTTACCCGCCTCATTTGGTACCGTGGATCGCACGGAAGGGTCTGGAGTGGTGCAATGTATTTTCAACAATAAGCCCGGCTTTCTTGTAGTTGCAGCTGGAGCGGGTTATAAATCCGGGGTTGACCAAGATGGTAACGGGATCAAGGATGCGCTATTTGTGATTCCCGACGAAAAGCTGCGCGACTTTTTTGGGAAAAAAATTCAATGGGATACCGCACCGTTTTATTTGACGGGCACATCCACGATCCCTGCGGGAACCTATGATGCGGTTTATGTGCAAGGGTGGGATAATCACTGCGACCCGTCAGTGGCGGGACACTCGACCCCTTGCCCTAACGCTTCGCTTACCACCTACGAAAACCCGCACTATAACGCAAGCGACATTCAGCCCTACGAACAAATGATTGTGGGGTTTTACCATTGTAATTCTGATGAAACTGGTACTTGTAACCCATTCACAGACTCTAATATAGAAGAAGTATGGGTTTCTGATCCCGCGGCATCGCCGGATATACCCGAGCATGTGGATTTTCTTCCTTTTGCTTCCACTACACCGGTAAGTGGTCAAGTTACATTGACAAAAGCGGTCAACTTGGTGGTGTTTTATCACGCGGGGATGACAAATAACCGCAGAATTTGTGGTTTTACGGAAGGACAACCACGAACACCTGCTAACTACCGTTGCCCAGAGTGGCAAAATGACTGGAATCACAGTGTGGTGCCGGCGTGCGTGGCTCTGAAGTTTCCCACCGCCTCCGGTTCCGACATTAAGTTTATTCGGGCACGACCCTTCTGAGTGGTATGAGGGAGGCGCGCGCGTTTACTCTCGTGGAGGCGCTGGTTGCCATTGCTGTTCTGGTTGCGGCAATGTTGGGCCCGGTGGCGCTCTTGGCTCGGGTTATTGGTATTGCTCCCCACACACAAGCGCAGGCGCAGGCCGCCGCACTTGCGCGCGAGCCTATTGCATATTTAACATATCTGAGGGATAGGGATTTTGAAGCGGCAGTCAACTACCTCACTACCTCCGCGGGCCAACAGAATCCTTATGGATACTCAAGTATTTTTCAACTCACTCTTAATTCTTGCTTATCTACCACCTGTTTGGTTGACCCTATCGCGGAGGAGGTGCGACCATGTGCGCCAGACACAAGCTGTCGCATTACCTACTCATCAACCCGAGGATACTTCAGTCATCAAAACAACGCCGGATGGGAGCCAACCCCTTACTCACGATGGATTGAGGTGCAAAAGGCTTCCGATCAGTCGTATCGGGTCCGCTCGGTGGTTCGTTTTGTGGAAAGAGAACAACCACGCACCGTAACCTTTGAACGGGCGATTTATCCCTTTGCTGAAGCCGCAGTAGAGCTCTATGCATCACTTCTCCAAAACCCCTAGCAAAAACTTTGTCTGGTATATGTCCCCAGTGGTGAACAACTCGTACCAAAAAGGGTTTTTTCTCCTGTATGCGCTCGTCGTGCTTGCGGCACTCTTGGGTGGCAGCTTTGTCCTTGCCCAGCTTGCGATGAAGAATCTTTCCATCGTCCGAGGAGCGTATGAATCTACTGAAGCAACCTTTGCGGCAGAGACGGGAGCGGAGTGCGCGCTTTACTGGCGGTTGCGGAATGGAGCAAATGGTGCCTATCAATGCGGCGACGATCCCTTGCAGGAAGGTCAGTTTCAAGCCGGCGGCATCACACAGTTCATCGCCAAGTATCAATTCAATGGAGCCTGTGTCGAGGCTCATGTAGAGGTGGATGATGCAAATCAAACCATTCGTTCCCGAGGCTACAACACCTGCAACCCAACCCCTAACAACCCGACGGTTGTCGAGCGCGGCTACTTCATTATCTACTGAGACGCGCTCTTTGCCGCGTCGTGTGGTAGCATAAGGATGCTATGAGCCCATCCGATCCAGAGTCCGCACGGCGGCGGGCGGAGGAGCTGCGCAAACTCCTTGCGTATCACGCCTGGCGCTACTATGTGTTGAACGATCCAGAAATTTCTGACGCCACCTACGACGCTTTGTATCGCGAGCTCAAGGAACTGGAAGAGAGATATCCCGAGCTTATTACCCCGGATAGCCCCACGCAGCGCGTTGAGCCCGAGCCCCGCAGCGCCTTCCGCAAGGTGCGCCACGAAGTGCCGCAGTACTCCTTTGACAACATCTTCAGCAAAGAGGAGCTGGAAGACTGGGTTGCGCGCACGAGAAGGCTTGTTCAGCGGGAGACCATGCTCGACCCGCAAGGGTTTTCTTTGTGTCTCGAGCACAAGATCGATGGTTTGAAGGTGGTGCTGACTTACGACAGAGGGGTATACACGCTCGGAGCAACGCGTGGCGACGGGGTGATAGGTGAAGATGTTACCCCCAACATTAAGACACTTCGCTCGCTCCCGCTGCGGCTTTTGAAGGATGTGAAGCATCTCGTGGTAGGGGGAGAGGTTTGGATGGGGAAGGAGGAGTTTTTCGCCGTCAATGAGGACCGCAAGCGGCGGGGGCTTCCCGAGTTTGCCAACCCGCGCAACGCGGCGGCTGGCGCTGTGCGGCAGCTTGATCCGCAGGAAACCACCAAGCGCCGCCTCGACATTTACATTTACGATATCTACCTTTTGGAAGGAATGCCGTTTCCTGCTACACAGGCGGAGGCGCTCACATTGCTGCGCGATCTTGGGTTTAAGACTAATCCGTATTGGAAGGTGGTTCCTGCGAGAGCAGAAGAGGTGCAGGCCTACTACGAGATGTGGGCGCGCGAGCGCGAAAAGTTTCCGTATGAAGCTGACGGCGTTGTTCTCAAGATCAACGAAAAAGCATATCAAGACGCCCTCGGTTATACGGCAAAAGCCCCCCGCTGGGCCGTGGCGTATAAGTTTCCCGCCGAAGAGGCAACCACTGTCGTGGAAAAGATTATTTTGCAGGTTGGGCGACAGGGGATCGTAACGCCTGTTGCCGTCTTGCGGCCAGTGCGCGTGGGCGGCGTGGTGGTGTCGCGCGCGAACCTACATAACGAAGACTATATCCATTCGTTGGATGTTCGCGCGGGAGACACGGTGATTGTGCGTCGGGCGGGGGATGTTATTCCCGAAGTCGTGCGCGTCATTCGCGAGCTTCGTCCGCACGGCGCGAAGCCGTTTCGGATGCCCAAGAAGGTTCCCGGCTGTGGCGGCGATGGCACCATTATTCGCCGCCTTGGCGAGGCACACTGGCGCTGTAAAGATCCCCGCTCGTTTGAAGTGTTGCGTCGGCGCTTGCACTACATTGCCTCCAAGCAAGTATTTGATTTACGATCCATTGGGCCTAAAACCATTGACGCCCTTTTGGAGCGGAACCTCGTGAATCGCGTTGCCGATTTGTTCACACTCACCGAGGGCGACTTCGCGTCGCTCCCCGGCTTTCAAGAGAAAAAGATCCGCAACGCAATGAATGAGATTGAACGCATACGCACGTGCGGCGTGCAGCTAGAGCGTTTCCTTATGGCGCTCTCCATCCCGCACATTGGGGAAGAAATGGCGCGACGCCTCGCGGCGCACTTTGGATCACTGGATCGGTTTATCAACGCATCAGCGCAAGAGCTTGATGCTGTGGAAGGAGTGGGGGAGGAGATGGTCGCAGAAATTCTCGGCTGGCGCGAGAACCCCGATGCCCGAAAAGAATTAGAGGAACTCCGCGCAGTTATTCCCGTTATCACCCCCTCGTTTGCCTCAGGAGGCGCTGGGCCGCTTGCGGGCAAGACGATTGTCTTCACCGGCTCCCTGCGGCGTCTTACGCGGCAAGAAGCAAAGGAATTGGCGCGCACGGCGGGAGCGCATGTTGCCTCCAGCGTGTCGCGCAAGACGGATTTTGTTGTTGTCGGGGAGGCGCCGGGTGAGAAATACGAAAAAGCGCAAGCGCTCGGCGTGCCGACGGTGAGCGAGGATGTTTTTCTGAAAATGGTTGGTGTGGTATAGTGCCAATATGGCGTCTTCTGCTTTCCCGGAAGATAAAAACAACGCGACGCAACCCCAAGAAGAGGTGCGCGCGCTTGCGCGCCTTGCCCTCCTGCCGCTTTCTCAAGAGGAAACTGAGCGCATCGCGGCGGAATTTTCTGCCATTGTGGAGTATGTCGCGATACTCCGCTCTCTTTCCCTGCCAGACGGGAAAGAGGCGGGGGATGTTGCGGGGGTGGACAATGTGCTGCGCGACGATGCGGCACGCGAAGTTGACCCGGAACGCTCTACTCTCCTTGTGAAGGCCGCGGCGCGCTCCAAAAACGGTCATATAGTTGTTAAGCAGGTGCTTTCCTATGAGTAGCTTGCCTTCAACTCTCCTGCAGGCGTCGCAAGCTCTGCAAAAAGGGGAGGTAGGTCCTGAGGAGCTCACGGCGCGCTCCCTTGAGCGTATCAACGCCCGGGACGGTGAGGTAAAGGCGTTTCTCGAAGTGTTTGACGACCTCGATGAACAAATCGCCCGAGCAAAAGCGAAGCTTGCTGCGCCAAACCCGTCGCCGCTTGCTGGCATCCCGCTTGCCATTAAAGATAATCTCCTGTGGGAAGGGAAGCGGGTGAGCGCGGCATCGCGCATTTTAGAAGGATACATTGCCCCGTATACCGCAACCGCCGTCGCGCGGCTCATTGATGCCGGCGCCATTATCGTCGGGAGGACCAATATGGATGAATTCGCAATGGGGTCTTCCACCGAACACTCCGCGTATCAACAAACACGCAACCCCCACGACACTTCCCGCGTGCCGGGCGGTTCTTCAGGAGGTTCCGCGGCTGCGGTTGCCGATGGGATGGTGTTAGGCGCCTTGGGCTCCGACACAGGGGGGTCCATCCGCCAGCCTGCCGCCTTGTGCGGCGTGGTCGGTTTTAAGCCGACATACGGCGCGGTATCGCGCTACGGGCTCATTGCAATGGGATCATCATTAGATGTGGTTGGTCCTCTCGCGCCAACGGTGGAGGACGCCGCGGTCATTTTTTCAGCAATTGTTGGCAGGGATCCCAACGACGCTACCTCGCTTACGGAAACACAGCTTGCCCCCAAACGCGATCCGGGTCCCGTGAGGGTTGGTGTCGTTCGGGAAGTGGTGGAGCACCAAGGCCTGCATCGTGATGTCCGCGAGCGATTTGACGCGGCACTGCAGGCGTTTACGGACGCTGGTTGCGACATTGTGGAAGTAGAAATACCACTCTTGCGCGAAGCGCTCGCGATGTACTACATCATTATGCCGGCGGAAGCTTCCACAAACCTTGCCCGCTTTGACGGCGTGCGCTACGGCCCGCGCAAAGAAGGAGAAGGAGTGTTTGGCGATATCACTGCCACGCGCGGCTTATTTGGCGCTGAAGTCAAACGGCGCATCTTGCTGGGCACCTATGTCCTATCTTCGGGTTATTATGACGCGTATTACCGAACGGCGCGCCGCGCTCGCGGCGCGCTTCGGCAATCGTTCGCTCAAGCGTTTGCCCAAGTTGATGTCATCGCAACGCCCACAACTACCGCAAGCGCCTTTCGCCTCGGCGAGAAAACTGCCGACCCGCTTGCGATGTACCTTGAAGACATCTTTACCGTTCCGGCCAATATCGCAGGAATCCCGGCGCTTTCTCTGCCGATGGGTCGCGACACGCAAGGGCTTCCGTTGGGTATGCAATTGATGGCGCCGTTTGGAGCTGATTGGCCTTTACTTGCCACCGCGCAGTTTATTGAAGGCGTCTTGCAAGGCGTATCATAGATCGGGTATGAATCCTGCAGCGGAAACGCCGTTAGTTTCCCTCAATCCGGAGTTTCTTTTCTACTTCGTGTATCTCCTGATTACGGGGCAGTTGTTTGTCTCACAAGGGGCGGGGGACGCGCCTTCCGTTGTGGGTCCTCCCGCTTGGCTTGTGTACGCTCAAATTTGGTGGGAACGTTTTGCGGTTGTTTCTATTGTTTTCACTGGCATCCTCCTTGTGGTTATTATCAATCTTATGATGCGGTATCGGCGTTTGATGATGTACCAAGACCAAGTGTTGTTTGCGCCGCTTGACAACATTCCTCCCACGCAAGAAGCAGGCCCTGGTGCCACCCCTTTGGCGCCTCCTGAGGAGCCTTCTTCCGCGCGGGGAGTGCCGAGCGGAGCAACGCATCAGCTTCTGCGGGGGGCCGAGGCTCTTCTTGAGGCGGATGACCCCAAAAGCTGGCGCGAGGCTGTATTGCGCGCCGATGAAGCTCTTGATATAGCCCTACAAGAAATGCGCGTGGGCGGCATAACACCCGAGGAACGGCTTACTCTCCTTGCGCGACTGAACCCTGAGGCGGCTCAACTTGCACGGGAGACGCGATTGCGCGCGAATGAAATCCGCCACCACTCGAGCGACTATGTTCTCATGCGCCGTGAGGCGGTACGCGCGGTTGAGTCGGCGCACCGCTGTATTGCATTGTTGGGGGTAAGACAATAGAGCTGTTCACTTTTACACATGGGGATTACTGGAGAGGTGGGGGATGTCTTGCGCCATTTGCGCGGGAGTGGTACAATGGCGCTGCTTGCGGGGTGGAGGAGAAGTACCTCGCCAGGCTCATAACCTGGAGGCGCTGGTGCAATTCCAGCCCCCGCAACACGGAAGAAACAGCAACCGATTCCCTAAGGCGGTTGCTGTTTGTTTTGGTTGGTTTACAACAGAAGGAAAAAAGTGGTATGCTTTTTCGCGTTTGCCGGCGTAGCTCAGGCGGTTAGAGCGAGGGACTCATAAACCCTAGGTCGGAGGTTCGAATCCTCCCGCCGGCACAAAATCAAGGAGCGCGAGGCGAAGCCTTGCGCGACTATGATTTTGTAGGCGGCGGAGGATTCGAAACCCCCCGCGCGCGAAGACGCCGAGCGCAGCGAGGCGAGCGCGGGGGGCGGGGTCGCGAGTTCTTAGCCGCAGCGAGCGCAAAGCGCGAAGCGAGGACTTAGAACTGGTGACCGAATCCTCCCGCCGGCACAAAATCAAGGAGCGCGAGGCGAAGCCTTGCGCGACTATGATTTTGTAGGCGGCGGAGGATTC
>RFKD01000012.1 GCA_003694545.1 Candidatus Parcubacteria bacterium
GCGACCGACTCCGTACGTTCGATGGCGATGCCAGCCTCTTCCTCCTCGGCACCGAGGCCGAGCGCATCCGCATCGCCCACCAGTTCGACCCGCTCTTCGTCGTCAACTCCAGCATCGTGGATCCGTTGCCTCACCAGGTCGAGGCCGTCTATCGCTATCTCCTGCTCCTTCCGAGGATCCGGTTTTTGCTGGCCAACGACACGGGAGCAGGCAAGACCGTTATGGCCGGCCTGCTGATCAAGGAGCTGCTCTTCCGGGGAGTGATCCAGAAAATCCTCGTCATCACCCCAGGCGGCCTGACGAAGCAGTGGCAAGAAGAGGAACTCCAGGAGAAGTTCGGCCTCCACGCGTGGCTACTGGGTCGCGCGACGTTCGAGGCGGAACCAGGCCAGTTCTCCCGCTACGAAGAGAGCATCTTTGTCACCTCCATCGATTTCCTGGCGCGGAATGGACGCTGTCTCAAGGCCACATTGGAAACTCAATGGGACCTCGTGGTAGTGGACGAGGCCCACAAGCTCTCCTCGGCCTATGAGTACGGCACCAAGCTCAAGGAGAGCAAACGCTACAAGGCGCTGAACGCGATCGCCCGCAAGACCGATCATCTGCTCTTCCTCACGGCGACGCCGCACCGAGGACGAAAGGACACGTTCCGCCGGCTCCTTTTGCTGCTCGATGAAGACCTGTTCCAGAAAGACGAACACGTCGCCGACCGGGTGCGCGAGCAGGCCGCGCCTTACGGAGCCTCAGGACCGGAGGACTTCGAGGACGAGCGCCCGATCAGCCAGGCGCGCAACCGCTTCTTCCTCCGCCGGCTGAAGGAGAAGATGGTGGACTGGGACGGGCAACCTCTTTTCAAGCCACGCCACACCAAGATGATCGGCTACAACCTCACCCCTGAGGAGAAGACGCTCTACGACGCGGTGACACGCTACGTCCGCTCGAAGCGCAAGGAGGCCAAAGAGAAGAGGAATCGGAACGTCGAGCTGGCCCTCATGGTTATGCAACGGCGGCTGGCTTCGAGCCTCTATGCAATCACGCGGACTCTGGAAAACCGGCCGCGCGCCCTCAACGAGGTCCTCGTCATCCTGCGGGATCCGCGCCGGCGGATGGGGCGCATCCAGCGGTACGGTCAGGCGGGCGATGAGCTCCACTATGAGGGGAGGGGTATGAAATTGCAGAATCGGAGAATAGGGGTATGAAATTGCAGAATCGGAGAATACTGTGTACCACGATGCCGATTAGCCGTTCAGTATCGGCTCTAACCTAGAGGCGGCAGGAGGATCTGAAGCATGGCTGAGAATCGCCTTTCAACGCGGATCGGACAGCAGATCTCCCTGCCGGGGCACTTCGATGTCCCCGTCTGTCTCGAGCATGTTAGGGCGCTGGGGGCCGACGGCTCGGCGGGCTACGAGTGCCGCGTCCGCCTGCCCGACGGTACGCTTGAGGAGACAGTCATCTCGCCCGCAGAAGCGGCGTCACTCTGTGGCACAGACCAGGAAGGGCCGACGGCGATCAAGCCCGTTGATGCGGAACGACTCCGGCTGTTGATTGAGTCGGCCCGCATACGCTTGGCCTACGCGCACGACCACCAGTTCGCGGTAAGCCTCTCGGGCATCCGTACGCTGCCGCACCAGATCGAGGCCGTTTACCAGGTCATGCTGCCGCAGCCGCGCCTACGCTTCTTGCTCGCCGATGACCCGGGGGCCGGGAAGACCATCATGGCCGGTCTCCTGATCAAGGAGTTGAAACTGCGGGGGGCCATCGAGCGCGTGCTCATCCTCTGCCCCGCGCCCCTCACGATTCAATGGCAGGACGAGATGCTCCAGTGGTTCGGCGAGTCGTTTGACATCATCTCGTCCGCCGTGGACCAGCAGCAGTTCGGGAACCCGTGGCAGCGCTCGTCGCAGGTCATCGCCTCCATCGACTACGCGAAGCAGAACGACGTGCGCGAGCGGGTTTGGCAGCAGAGGTGGGACCTCGTTGTCATTGACGAAGCCCACAAGTGCTCGGCCTATACCAAGTCTTCCTCTTCCTCGGAACGCAGCAACGAGGTGGTCGAGACCAAGCGATATCAGCTCGTGAAGCGACTTTCCGAGGCGGTGGATAACGTGCTGCTCATCACTGCGACGCCGCACCACGGAAACGAAGACAGATTCTCACACTTCCTGCGGCTCATCGATCTCGACCTCTTCCCCGAGCCGCACCGGTTCGGCAAAGAGGCAGCCGAGGCACGCCGAGAGATCTTCAGGCTCGGCAAGGGCTCGCCATGGTGCCTGCGCCGCCTGAAGGAGGATCTGAAGGACCTCAACGGCAAGCGGCTGTTTTCCAACCGGCTTGCCAAGACCGTGACCTTCCGTCTCAATAGCGAGGAGTACGCCCTCTACAAGTCGGTGACGGACTACATCAACAAGTTCATCCCTCACCAGAGCGGCAAGCGCGGGTCATCGGCCGCGCTCACGCGCACGGTCCTCCAGCGGCGCCTGGTCAGTTCGACCTGCGCCATCCACGAGTCCCTGAAGCGGCGGCTCAAGAAACAGCAGGACCTGCTGGATGA
>RFKD01000013.1 GCA_003694545.1 Candidatus Parcubacteria bacterium
AGGTAGAGGCACTATCCAGCTACTCGCTGGCCCTCTAAAAGCGAGCAGTGCTCAACGCCTTACGGCATCAGAGGTAGAGGCACAATTCCGCTCCCTGAGCGGGTTTCAGGGTCAATCTTGAGTGCTCAACGCCTTACGGCATCAGAGGTAGAGGCACGTTTCTTGCGCTTTCGCCGGAGGTCTTGAAGCTGAGGTGCTCAACGCCTTACGGCATCAGAGGTAGAGGCACTTTCAGAATGATGACCACCATTTCGCCACTGTGGTGTGCTCAACGCCTTACGGCATCAGAGGTAGAGGCACCGAGGAAAGCGGAAAGGGAAGATCAAGATCGCGTGCTCAACGCCTTACGGCATCAGAGGTAGAGGCACAGCTCAAAAAAGAGCTCCTCGGCGTCCTCTTTGAGTTGTGCTCAACGCCTTACGGCATCAGAGGTAGAGGCACGTGGGAATTAAAGGGCTTGAAACATCGTTCTTGATGTGCTCAACGCCTTACGGCATCAGAGGTAGAGGCACTGACCCGCCTCAAAAGCCTCTCTAGAACTATATTAGCACAGGTCATTTTCAAGTATGTCAGCCACTTGATTTTTTTTTGGCTGTAAAGTTTTTAGCCTGGCCCCGTATTCAGTTGTCAATTCCACTCTGGGGAATAGGTTCAGAGATTTTCAAGCACCTCTAAATCTAACAAAAACTCTCAAACCATGTCAAGGGGCTATTTTTGAATATTGATGAATTGAGAGAATATTTGAGTCCAGAGGTGCTTGCACGCTAGAAGATCTTGAAATTCTGCTGCGACACTGGCCATGCCCCTGAACGGTTGCAAGCACGGACCCGCTCTATGCATTGGTTGCACAGTCCTACGATTAGGAGATCATCTTCCTCAGTTAGGACTTTTTCGAGCTGCCAGCGTAGCTTTTCCCGCTCTCGAGGTGTGAGACGACAGCGAAAAATTGAAAACTGCAATCGTTCACCGTAGCCCTCCAACTGCTTATAAACCTGTCGCCATCGCTTGGGATCGCGGATGTCATAGCAGATGAGGTACCAATTTTTAGATTCAGCCATGGTTCAGCGCAAAATGAGTTTGCCAAACAACCCCGCTTCCCCGCTCCACTCCTTTTCTAGTAGGCGCACTTCCAGTTCCAAGAGTCGCCGATAGGTGAGGGAGTAGTTGGTGACTGGGTGTTTCCATGTTTCACCTTTGCGAGCTTCATAGAGCTCAATGAACTTACGCCGACCATAGTCACTCAGCCATACGTGATCTCGGCGTACTTCAAAGCACTGGTCAAGGTTCCACTGCATGCGGTTAATTGACCCAATAACCACCATATCCACAAGGGGGACACGGAAAATTTCCATCAAATCTAACGCAAGGGGCGGTGCTTGAGTACGCGGCTGGTGATAAAAGCCAAAGGCTGGCTCAAGACCAACCGTGAGAATAGCATTCATCACATCCCTGAGGAGCATGCCATAGCCAAAACTCAGCAACGCATTAAACGGATCTTTAGGGGGGCGGCGATTGCGACCGTTGAAGTGCAACTTCTTGGGAACGTGATCCGCCAGTAGATAGGGCAACGCTGAAAAATACAGGGCAGCGAGATGGCCTTCAATACCCCGTAGAGTCTCTAGGGAATCGGCTTGGGAGAGGGTACTGAGGTGCCGCTCCATTTGGGTGGTGATATCCTGTAATGGCGGCAGAGGGTCTTGGCGATTCCGCTGTCCTCGCAGGAGCAGGCGGCGCTGACTCTGTCCCCGACAATTCACCAGTAACCGGGCAAGATGTAAACACTGATCTGGGTTTGTCAGGGCTTGATATTGACGAATACGCCGCTGAATACTGCCTTTGCGGTTGTCAATGCTGCCGATGTAACGCCCACCACTGCTGATGAAGTGAATACCAATACCCTCATCGGCGCACAGATGAATGGCGGGGGTGGTAATTTGGGCAAATTTGTGGATCACGACTTGACCCACCTGCTGAATGGGTAGCTTTTGCTCAGGTTGATCTTGAATCGCAATCCTGAGCTGCTTGCCAGCGCGCTTGATGAGAGCTTCGCCAACGGTGATGTGGATAATCTCCCGTTCGTCATCCCTTGGAAATAACCGCAGGGGTAAATGCTCAGGATCCCGAGCGAGGCGGGCTTCTTCGGGTAGGCAAACAGGTGCTAAGGAGCAGTTGAGGCAGAGTCTTTCATTGCTGCATACAGGGGGACGTTCTAGGGAAGCGCGCAGTTGACGTGCTTGCTCAATCGTGTCGCGCACCAGTTGGCGGCCTGACTCATCCACAGGAACTCGGACAGTGACGTTATCCCGGTGATAGTGAATGCGGCCTTCGGGCACAGTGACGCCGAGAACGGTTTCCAGTAAGCAGGCATAGGCCAAAATTTGTACCCTGTCACTGTGCCAAGCTTGGGGCTGTCGCTGGCGATCGCGATAACAGCGACCGATTTTGTGCTCATAGGGAATTAAATGTCCCTCAAGGGTGCGCAGGGCATCAACTTGTCCGCGTAAGCCCAGAGCGATGCTTTCAAGACGGAATTCTTGCCAATCTCCCCGTTCTAGCTTTTGTAGTTCTACGTGGAGCCGTCGCCCCGCAAAGACTGACTCATTTTGGGTGTACAGCTCTTCAACTTCTTCAAGATAAAATAGCCGCCGACAGTAGGTAAAAGCCCGCAGGGAGCTGACGCGCAGGGTCTCCGTTTCCGCACAGGCAACCATCTGTTCCATGATTGACATCTCCAGTCAGAAGATGCCACTAGTTTATCCATTGCCCTTCAGAGGAAAATGCAAGGTAAAAGGGGAAAAGAATTTCCTCCTCTGAAAATGTTGCTGGCAGGGACACGCCCTTGGGTGTTTACTAGGGGCAATGAATTGCTGCCATCGAAGCTTGGCAGACAATCAACCACCCTAGGCAGCAGCTGTTGCCGAATCTATCTCCTGCATTTTTAGCCTTCAGCAAGACAACTCATTACTAAA
>RFKD01000014.1 GCA_003694545.1 Candidatus Parcubacteria bacterium
AGATATACCTGGCTGGGTTGCGCGCGCATGGCGCGCGAGCGCGCGCCATGCGCGCGCGCCAACAAGGGCGACCGCGTCTCTTGCAGGGTTAGCCGCAGCTGAGGCCGTGTTTTTTCCAATCCCTCCCGACACCCTTCTTGCGCCGCTTGCAGCGACGCGCCCCAAATCGGCGTGGTACTTTGCGCTGGTTACGACGCTTGCGTCGGTCGTAGGTGGCGCTGTTGGGTATCTGATCGGCGCCCTCGCGTTTGAGACGATTGGCGAGCCGCTGCTTGCCGCGCTTGGCGTCGCGCACCATGTCCCTACAGTGCGGGCGTGGTTTGCCGCAAACACATTTGTTTTACTCTTGCTCGCCGCGTTTACTCCTATTCCTTACAAGGTGTTCACCATCACGGCCGGCGCCTTAAGCGCGCCCCTTATGCCCTTCTTGCTTGCCTCGTTTATAGGGCGGGGGGCTCGCTTTGGGCTGGTTGCGTGGTTGTCGGGGCGGTATGGAGCGCGATTTGTTCGCGCAATTGCGCCGCGCGCCAACGCCGTGCTTGTGATTATCGGCATTTTGGTTCTCGGGTATCTCGCGTGGGGGCTCGCGCGTGGATACTAAACGGCGCGCGGCGCGCTATACTCTTTATTACATATGCTGTCTTCGTACTTGCCAACAACGATCTTTTCGTCGCGCGACCAAATGAGGAAATGGCTGTGGCGCTTTTTGCCGTCGCCGAAAGCCTTGCGCACGGAAACGGTCGGGATTGATCTTTCGGAGCAAACCATAAAGTATGTCGCATTGCGATTGGAAAAAGGTTCTCCGCGCGTGTGGGTGTGGGGCAAACGGTCTTGCGGCGACGCGCTCATCTCTGGGACAACGATTGGCAATCCCGATGCCCTCGTGGCTCATTTGCGCAAGATTTTCTTGCGCACGGGGCGCGCTGAGGCGCGTGTTTCTTTAGGTGAGGAGGCTGGATATTTGTTTCGCGTCGCGGTCGCGCCCGCGCGGTCGTTTGAGGAGTTGCGCGCGCAAGTGGAGTTCCAACTTGCCGAAAACATACCGCTTGGGCCCGGCGAGGTTGTGTTTGACGCAGTGCCGGCGGCCCACTTAGGAGACACGGTGTTGGTAGATGTCGCCGCGTACCCCAAGAAAATTATTGAAGATCTTACAAACCTATTTGCGCGGGCGGGGATGCGCCTCATTTCCCTTGAAATTGAGGGTTCGGCTATTGCGCGTTCTGTCATTCCCTTTGGAGAAAGAGGCGCTTTTTTCCTGGCGGATATCGGGCAGACAGAAGCGGCAGTGTATGTCATAGAAAATGGGCACCTCTTATTTAGCGCCAAGCTGCCGGTTGGCGGCGCCCATTTCACGGAAGCCTTGCGCGCCGCCTTGGGAAACACAAACGATGAGGAGATTGAAGATCTCAAACGCACCACCAACTTTTTTGTTGATTCCGCCGAAGAATCTCTGTCGCCAGCCGCGCAAGCGGCGCGGGAAGTGGCAGACCAACTCGTTGAAGCAATTCGCCGCCACGTTGTGTATTGGCAGGAGCACACTCCCACCGGCGGGCACATGCACGCTCCGTTGCGGAGCGTTACTATGGTGGGGGGAACCGTTCGGATGCCCGGGTTTGCCGCGTATGTGAGCCGCGCGCTTCGTATGCCGGTGGAAATAGGGAATGTGTGGAGCAATTTTCCTCCGACTAGCAAAGTCATACCGCCCATTCCACAAAAGGAATCCGTGCAGTACGCGACGGCAATTGGGCTTACGCTTCGCGATGTCTTGCCGGCGCTGGCCCCCGTGTCGCAATGGATGTAAATGGCGCGTTGTTCGTTATGTATGTGGCATAACCTACTGAGCGAAAACACATTCGCGCGATTGAATCGGGAGCGCAAGGGGCGGCTTGTTGCTGTAGCGTGCCTGACGGTGGCATCCGCTGCTGTTGTGGGGATTGTCGCGTTAGTTCCAGCCGCTGTGGTGGTGTGGGGAAGAGAAGCGAGCATCCGAGCGTTAGAGTCGGTTCATGGGAAGCAGACAGATGAAACTCTGGCAATTGCAGAGTATGCTCTGCAAAGAGCGCGTAAGCTGAAGACCGCGCAAGACGCTGCGGCTACCGGGAAGGGGGTGGTCTCGTTCGCTGATATGTTGTGGCAAGCGGTTCCTTCGGGGGTGCGTTTGGAGCGGGTTGCACTGCAACCCTCCACGCAAGGCAGCAGCCTGCAAGGCTCGATAGCTGGAACGGCCGCAACGCGCGAATCTCTGCGAGCGTTTGAGGAGGCATTGCGCGCTCTACCGAGCATGCGGGAGGTGCGTGTGCCATTAGATGCGTACGCGGCGCGCACAGACCTTGAGTTCACCTTGTCTTTCCTGTATGCACTTTCCGAGCGATAACCCAAGCGCGCTGCTATGCGATTGAGCCGCGAACATCTCACTTCTCCCTCTTCCCATTTTCAGCCGGCATCTTGGAGTATTGTGATGTGGGGCAGTTGCGCTGTTGCGCTCGGGTTGTTGGGGGCGTGGGGTGTTGGGGTGTGGTGGCTTGTTGTTAAAGACAACGAACTTTCCTCGCGGGAGCTCCAACTCGCGAACCTTGAAGCAAAAAACGTTGCCTTAAGCGGGGTGAATCGTGCCGCGCGCGACCTCCTTGCGCAAGTGCAACTCTCGGCAAAAGGGTGGCTCCCGCCCGAAGTCCCTGCGGTGACGCTCATTGAAGAAATAGAGCGACTTGCCCAACAGGCAGAAGTTGCGTGGGAGACAAAATCGGCGCGCGAGGTGTCCGAGGACGCCACAAAGCCGGCCAGTATCATTATGAGCGCCGAGTTTGCTGGAACTAGAAAAAACATCGAACGATTACTGCGCCTCTTAGACGAGGCAATCGGGCGCCCGCACCCCACTTCGCTCACCTTAGAAATCGCTGAAGATAATCTTTGGCGCGGGGCAGTCAAACTTCAAGCATTTCGTGCCCCCACGATTGAAGAGGGGACAGCCAAAGAAGAAGTCATTGCGCCATAGATAGCGAGGTTTTGTAGTATTACTGAGTATGCGCTGGTTCGAACGGTTTCGGAAACACCCAACACTACCCCCGGTTGATGTGCGCCGTGATATGGCAACCCTTGCCCAGTGGTGGGTTTTGCTTGTGTTAGGTGTGGTTGTGTTGGCGGGGTTGTTGTTGGCTGCTTCAGGTTGGGTGTGGTACCGAGTCGCGGCGCACACACGCCCTCTTGCGGTAGGCGACCCAACACCTCAATTAGGGGTGGAAGAAGGCGCTCTCGAAACAGATGATTTAGAACAGCGTCGAATACGGCGAGTTCTTGGGGAACTCAATACCGAGCTCTCCGCTTTTTCTCAAAAAGAGGAGCCGGGTCCAGTCGAGCCAGACTAAGGGGTCTCGTGGTATAGTCTTTTTGCTCCGCCCGTAGTTCAACGGATAGAACGGGGGCCTTCTAAGCCCTTAATGGAGGTTCGAGTCCTCCCGGGCGGACAGAGCAAGGAGCGCGACGCGGAGCGTTGCGCGACTATGCGTCTGTCCAGCACGGGAGGACCTGAACTGAGGCGCAGCGGGTCCCCAAACTCTCGTTTGGGGCTGCGCCGAAGCCGGGGTCGCGAGTTCTTAGCCGCAGCGAGCGCGCAGCGCGAAGCGAGGACTTAGAACTGGTGACCGAGTCCTCCCGGGCGGACAGAGCAAGGAAGGAGACACAGGGGTGCACCAATACGAACCTCGCCAATTCCTCTATCGGTCATGGGTGCGCACGGAGCCAACGCTGCTTGAAGAACTGCGCCAGACTGCCGCGGCAGTACCCCAGGCATAGGAAGACCGAGCCCAAGACGGAACACTTTGAGTAAGTGAGGACGGGCTAGGGAAGGAGCTTTGCTTATTTTTGAATTTGGAAAAACACTCTCTTTTGTGGCACAATGGCCTTGAGGGGCAGGTGGCGGAATTGGCAGACGCGCGTGGCTTAGGACCACGTGGGAAACCGTGGGGGTTCGACTCCCCCCCTGCCCACAGCGCACCGAGGCAATGCGAAGCGTTGCCGAGGGCTGCGGTGTGAGGCTGGGGGGAGTCGAACCGAGCGCGCCACAAAGTCGCCACGCGAAGCGTGGCGGGCGCGCGAGGCCGGGGTCGCGAGTTCTTAGCCGCAGCGAGCGCGCAGCGCGAAGCGAGGACTTAGAACTGGTGAC
>RFKD01000015.1 GCA_003694545.1 Candidatus Parcubacteria bacterium
GTCACCAGTTCTAAGTCCTCGCTTCGCGCTGCGCGCTCGCTGCGGCTAAGAACTCGCGACCCCGGCCTCGCGCGCCCGCCACGCTTCGCGTGGCGACTTCGTGGCGCGCTCGGTTCGCCTCCTGTGGGAGGCGACAAAATCATAGTCGCGCAATGCTCCGCATTGCGCTCCTTGATTTTGTGCTCCCGCCAGGAGTCGAACCTGGATTACGGGCTCCGCAAGCCCGCGTTCTATCCATTAAACTACGGGAGCTCGAGAAAAAGATACCACAATCCCCATCTCCGCGCCACTTCGCGCGTTAAACACCAAGCAATTCCAAAACGCGGTGGATAATAGGAGGATGCATTTCTTGAGCGGGCAGAATTTCAGAGAGCACCTTATCCACCTCACGGGGGTCTAAGTCGTCCGCCAAAGGGATAGCAATAAGGGGCTGGACGGCTGAGCGGTGCCGCAAAAGCAGGGTTGTGGGCAGTGCGTCTTGCGGGTTGTGAAGATGGATCCAATACGCTTCCAGATCCGTATACGGGTAAAATTCGTGCCCTGCCTCAATGCCGCGCGGAGTGAGCGCGTAGGTAATTTCTGGGAGCGGTTTTGTCGTGGCAACCGCAATGACAAAAGCGCCCGCCGCAAGGATAAACGCAAGAAGAAAGTTGTTGAAGAGGAGCGACGCAATAACGCCAGCCGCAGTGAGGATGCCCAGCGCCCAATACCACTCCGCGCTTTTCGGTTGCACCTCATACTCACGCGCTTTCCACACGACAAGGCGCACACCGTGGTTAATTTCTTGCGAGATCTCCTCGGAGCGGTCGTTGGAAGTGTCATCATTCATAAACGAAGTATACCACAGCACGACACTAACAATTAACAAGACAACGGCACGAGCGGGGGGTCCTGCGGCGCGGGCAAACCCAAAGCTTTGTATACTGCGCCGTAAGCGCAGAGGGCGTGCTCATAGAGGCGTTGCGGCCGTTGGGAGGTTCGCCTCACGCCTGGGGCTGGCGCCCATAGCACGTAAATTCGCGGCACCGAAAGGGCAGACCGCTCCACAACCTCGCGAGTAAACACTTGCTGCATCCGAAGAAAGAGGAGAACGAGTTCTTTATCTTGGGGAGAAAGCGGGAGCGTGAACTGCAAAAATCGATACACTCCCCGCGCCATCGCGCCCCGGAAAGCTTGCCAAACAGAGTAGGCGGCCGCGGTACGCGCTCCCGCGTTGGTAATAAACACGACATCGGTTGCCCGCAACGACACGAGAAGCTCCGGAAGCGCCCGGCTAAACAGCAGCTCGCCATCGGTGAATATCTCCCCTCGATTGCGAACCCCGTGCGGCCAAAGCACAGGAACGGCGCACGAGGCAAGGATATCTTTTACCGGATCCTTTGAAGCGCGCGCGTTGATCCAAACAGGCTGCTGAGCTCTGCGCGCGAACGCGCCCACCCAAACAGGAATGTTGCTCCATTGCTGAACGGGCGGTAGCGCGTATTCGCCTTCGCGAAACGCACTCTCCAATTTTTGCAGTTGCATAAATGGCTGGCGGCGAAACTGGATGAAGTCGGGAGGGAGCACATTGTAAAAAATGGCGGTGCCGCGGCGCGCGGCTTCTGCGCCTGCGGCAAAATACGCGACGGTAGCTGCCCCCGCGGAAAGCCCAGCTACCGCCTCAAACGCTCCTGCAACACCAATATCATGAAGGGCGGTCACCATCGCGCCGCCGCCAACGCCGCGCATTGCGCCGCCTAAGACAACTAACACTGGTCGTATGGCTTCATGCGCCAGATCCCCTGCCTCGCGCAAAGCAATCTTGCGGCGCAAGAGATGGAAAAGACTCGCCTGACGCGCGGGTGCGGCAACGGACATAGCGGTGTTTGTGTTATAGCATACCAACACGCGCTCGCGTTTGTGGAACTTAGGTGTTCCTAACGAATATGCTGGGTTGAGTGAGTGAAAGGGGGCGCATAAAACAACCATTTCTTGCGCCTCTTGATGTGCTGTGTTACCACGATTCCCCGCCTGTTCGCCTCACTCGGCCACACGCTCTGAGGGATCTGCGCCAAATACGACTTTCGAGGCTTGTTTTTCCTCACGCCTGACGAAAAAGAGTAAAGAGTTTGGATATGGAAGCGATGCGAAAGCAGTTTGCGGTGCGACTGCGGCTTTGGAAGCAATGTCGGCATGGCCAAAACCTTTTTGGTAGACAAGACGTCCTTGGTGATACCCACGACAAGGCTTGGGATGTTGTCGTAGCACATTTTCTACGGCAGCAAGGCGTCTAAGATTCTCGCGGTGCATTGTATCGCGATGGTATAGGGTTTCGCCATACAACGATATCTCATTATCAACGACAAATGCCCGATAGACACGCCCACCCTACCGCACCATAAGCCCTCGGCAACGCTTCGCGTTGCCTCGGTGCGCTGTGGGCAGGGGGAGGACTCGGTCACCAGTTCTAAGTCCTCGCTTCGCGCTGCGCGCTCGCTGCGGCTAAGAACTCGCGACCCCGGCCTCGCGCGCCCGCCACGCTTCGCGTGGCGA
>RFKD01000016.1 GCA_003694545.1 Candidatus Parcubacteria bacterium
CGCAACCCGTGGCAGAACCCAAGGCAGAACCCATGGTACAAGGAGAGGCCCTACCTCCCGAACCTCCTCCTGCCGCTCAAGTGGAATCCGTGTCACCACTACCCGTGGCGGAATCCGCGACACAAGGAGGAGCGACACCTCCTGAGGCTCCCACGCTCTCTTATGACGCCGCCTTACCTCCCACAACACCTCCCGCAACTGTGTCGGAAGGTATGTCTGCGATGGCCGCCGAATCGCTTACAGAGAATATTCAGCCCCCGGTGGTGCATACGCTTGCCGAGGCATTCAACGCACCACGTTGGAATCCTTTGGCCAACTTTATGAAGGTGTGGCTTTCTTTTGGGGAAGCATCTCCCTTCCGTTGGAGTGAGGCGTCGCGGGCGTTTTGGTCTGATCACGCGTATGTGCTACGGTTTATCCAGCTTAATGACATGCAGAAATGGGCGGATGTCCGATTAGTAGACGGGCAGTATGTGGCTGAATCATTTATTCCGGCGGACGCAGATATAAAGTTAGCGCAGAGACTCGGCGTGAGCCCGGAAGTGCTCGCTAGCGCTCGGCAAGATTTCCTTGTCAACCTTGCGCGCCTTGTTAATTCTGTAGAACCTCAAGCTGTTGGCAAGCGTACCTTGAGCGAGGTGGTGGAACTGATCACAGCGAAACATACGGAAGTGAAAACCTTGGAACAGCTTTTGGGATTCATCCTGAATCATCCCCAGGGAATACCCGACCTATCATCCATCCGATCATAAACCGTTTGGTTGTCTAAATCTTTATTGGTAAATTCGCATATGCAGCACACCTACCACCTTCCTGAACCACCAAATCTCCCGCCCGAGTTTCAGCAGCTCCGCGACGAGCTTGTATGGGGCATTCAGTCGTTGATGGAGCACTGGGGTTTGGACACGCTCACGCCCGATGAGTTTGAAGAAACAATCACCTCCATCGCGGAGGCGGTGTACGCGAGTGCAATGGCGGAGTTGTTTGGGCGTTACCCCGAACGGATCGCTGCGTTTCTGCAAGAAAGCGAACAAGCCTTCGTGGAAAGGGACGAAACGGCGTTTGTGCGCGTGCTCGCGGAGCACTTCCCTGATTTTCCGGAGGTGTTCGCGCAAGTTGCCGCACGGCTGGTTGAGGAGACAGAGGCGATGCTCCGCGAACGCATTGCGCACGACCTCGCATACGCTGGGCTCGCCAGTGAAGAAAAGGAGAACACTACCTAGCGTCGGCGTGCTGTTGCGTCGTTAGGCGTTTATTCTCGCGCCATCGGACGATCGGGCGATGGCGCGGCGGCAAGTTATTCTCTGAAGCAAAGCGATCGGCACCGCCTCTTGACAGATGCGGTGCCGTGCGTATACTTATGCGTACCTATGGGCATGGGAGTTCAGCAAGGAGGGTAAGCGGCGCCAGCGCATACCGCGCTCCTGTGGTGCCGCCCAAGAGGCGGTTTTTTCGTGCCCTTAGGTTTGGTTCCTTGAAAACCCAAGAAACACGACATCAACAACGGCAACAACGCCGCGGGCTTTGTCCTGTCTGCGCGCGCTGTTGCCGCACCAAGCACCAAGACCTGTTTTGTGTTTCCGCCGTGATTCAAGGCGTCAGCACAAACAGGACAACAAGAACACACCTATGCGGTGTTTGAGCCGCACATTTCGTGCGGACTCAACAAGGGCATACGGCGGATGCCTAGGCTCAAGGTGGCGATGAAGGACGTGGCAAGCTGCGATAAGCGTCGGGGAGGTGCCAAGCAACCTGCGATCCGGCGATGTCCGAATGGGGAAACCCACCCAATCGAAAGGTTGGGTATCCATAGGGTCACGCCTATGGAGGCAAACCCGGGGAAGTGAAACATCTCAGTACCCGGAGGAAAAGAGACCAACAAAGTGGTGTCCCTTTCTGTCCCGCCCTTACGGGGCAGAGAGGAGCACCACTGCGGCATTTCCTTAGTAGCGGCGAGCGAAAGGGAAGGAGCCCAAACCAAGGAAGGTTTCGGCCATCCTTGGGGTTGTAGGATAGCAATGTCCTTTCGGGGAGGGGAGTGAGAAAGAAATAGGTAAGTAGAATCACCTGGAAAGGTGAGCCAGAGAGGGTGATAGCCCCGTACGCGAATACCTGTTTCCTCCCTTGTTGCTACTCCTGAGTAGGTCGGGACACGACGAGCCTGACTGAAGCAGGGTGAACTCACACCCAAGGCTAAATACACCTTGAGACCGATAGTGAACCAGTACCGTGAGGGAAAGGTGAAAAGCACCCCGGGAGGGGGGTGAAAGAGACCTGAAACCGTATGCCTACAAGTAGTCGGAGCTCGCTCTTTTAGAGCGGGTGACGGCGTGCCTATTGAAGAATGAGCCGGCGAGTTTATGGATATCCCTCGTCTAAGGGGTGAACCCCCGGAGGCAAAGCGAAAGCGAGTCCGAAATGGGCGCTGCCGCCTTTGGCGGCAAGGGGTATCCATAAGACCCGAAACCGGGTGAGCTTGCCATGGGCAGGGTGAGTCCCACCGAAAGGTGGGAGGAGGCCCGAACCGGTGGATTGTGCAACATCCTCGGATGACCTGTGGTAAGGAGTGAAAAGCTAATCGAACTCGGTAATAGCTGGTTCTCTCCGAAACAGCTTTTGGGCTGGCCTCGCGTGTTTCCTTCTGGAGGTAGAGCACTGGAAGGAGTGAATAGGGGGAAACCTCGTCATTCCTATCAAACTCCGAATGCCGGAAGGTCAAGAGCGCGGGAGTTAGGCCATGGGGGCTAAGCTCCATTGGCCAAGAGGGGAACAACCCAGACCGCCAGATAAGGTCCCTAAGTCTATGCTCAGTGCACGAAAAGGAGGTGGGGGATCAGAGACAACCAGGATGTTGGCTTAGAAGCAGCCATCATTGAAAGAAAGCGTAACAGCTCACTGGTCGAGAACCCCTGCGCCGAAGATTCACAGGGGCTAAGCATAGCACCGAATCTGCGGATCACGTACCCAGTGCGGGTGCGTGGTGGTAGGAGAGCGTTCCCATCGCGCTGAAGGAGAAGGGTGACCGACTCTGGAGCGTTGGGAAGTGAGAATGCCGGCGCGAGTAACCGCAACCCGGGTGAAACCCCCGGGGGCCGAAATCCCAAGGTTTCCTTCGCCATGGTGATCAGCGAAGGGTTAGGCGGGCCTTAGCCGATCCCGAAAGGGGGAGGTGATGGACAGACGGTTAATATTCCGTTCCCTGGGTGTGGTGCGATGGGGTGACGGGGGAAATGAGTCAAGGCGCCTTATCGGATTGGCGTCGCTTGCGCGAGCGTGGGCACTTAGGCAAATCCGGGTGCCATACACACGCGTGCGTCGGCGCAACGCGCCTTCGGGCGCGGAGCTTGGCGAAGAGCCCTCCAGGAAAAACCTCTTAGCTTCAACCACATTCAGCCCGTACCGCAAACCAACACAGGTGGGATGGTCGAGAAGACCAAGGCCAACAAGTGATCGCTCCCCAAGGAACTCGGCAAACAAGCGGCCGTAACTTCGGGATATGGCCTCCCCGCTTTTGGGGCAACCCAAAGGTGGGGCGCAGCGAAAGAGTGCCTGGCGACTGTTTACCAAAAACACAGCTCCCTGCGAACTCGTAAGAGGAGGTATAGGGGGTGACGCCTGACCAATGCCGGAAGGTTAAGTACTGCCTGTCCGTCCGCCTTCGGTGGACGGGCCGCGCGGTATAAGCCCCGGTGAATGTCGGTCCTAACTATAAGGATCCTAAGGTAGCGCAATTCCTTGTCGGGTAAATTCCGACGCGCACGAATGGCGTAACGACTGGGCAACTGTCTCGGGGAGTCGCTTGGTGAAAACACAGTACCTGTGAAGATGCAGGTTACCCACAGCAGGACAGAAAGACCCTATGGAGCTTTACTGCAGCTTCGTATTGGGGTTGTTGAACTGGTGCGCAGCATAGGTGGGAGGCTATGAAGCCGGGTCTCCGGGTCCGGTGGAGCCGCCAGTGAGATACCACCCATTAGTTTGGCAACTTCTAACCTTGGTGGCGACACCACTGAGGGACAGTGCGTGGCAGGCAGTTTTAGTGGGGCGCTACCCTCCTAAAATGTAACGGAGGGGTCTCAAGGTCGGCTAGGCGCGGATGGAAACCGTGCCGATAGTGTAAGGGCACAAGCCGGCTTTACTGCGAGGCGTAGATGCCGAGCAGTCGCGAAAGCGGAGCCTAGTGAGCCGCCGGTTGGCTTGAGAGGCCGCCGACGATCACCCGATAAAAGTTACCCTAGGGATAACAGGCTAGTGCCGCCCAAGCGTCCACAGCGACGGCGGCGTTCGGCACCTCGATGTCGGCTCGTCTCATCCTGGGGCTGGAGAAGGTCCCAAGGGTTTGGCTGTTCGCCAATTAAAGAGGCACGTGAGCTGGGTTCAAACCGTCGTGAGACAGGTTGGTTCTCTATCCGCTGTGGGCGTCGAAACTTGAGGGGGGCTGCTCCTAGTACGAGAGGACCGGAGTGGACGAACCTCTGGTGTACCGGCTGTCGCGCCAGCGGCACCGCCGGGTAGCTATGTTCGGAAGGGATAACCGCTGAAAGCATCTAAGCGGGAAGCCCGCCCCAAGATGAGGTTTCACTTGAGGCCCGTGGGAGATGACCACGTTGATAGGCACCAGGTACAAGCGCCGCGAGGCGTTCAGCCGAGGTGTACTAATGCGCCGAGAGTCCGCATCCGTGCGGCTTGAATGCCGCATAGGTGTGTTGTTGTCTTGGTGATACGAGGTTGGTGAAGTGTTTCTTGGGTGAGGAGAAAAAGTTTCGTGTCGTCTCGCGTAAGTTGGCGGCTTGGCGCGGTGGGTACACCCGATCCCATGCCGAACTCGGTCGTTAAGCACCGTCGCTGCGATGGTACTCCCGCAAGGGGGGAGAGTAGCAAGCCGCCAACTTACGCGAGAAGAACCCCCGCGCTCGCCAAAGGCGAGCGCGGGGTGGTTTTATTGCGCCACTGTCTGCGAGCGATTTCGCGGCGCTGTGGTATAGTAGGCGCGATGCTTTCTTGGTCTCGGCGTCACCAACTCGCGTACGCTTCGGGCGTAGCCGCCGTCATTGCGCTACCGTTTGTGTGGTGGGGTATTCTGTGGTATCTCACCATTCCCGAGACGTGCACCGACGGCAACCAAAATCAGGATGAGCAGGGTGTGGATTGTGGCGGCAGTTGTCCGTTGGCGTGTGCGTTTGAGGTCGCCCCGTATACTCTGCAATGGACGCGCGCCGTTCGGGTTGCCCCGGGCCGCTACCATGTTGTCGCGTATTTTGAAAATAGCAACCGCGCTCGTTATGCGCGCGACATTCCCTATGAAATCACTCTCTACGACAAAGACAACCAAATCATCGCGAAGCGGCGGGGCAGTTTTGTCCTAACGCCCCAGCCAATAGTTGTCGTGCTCCACACGAATATCGACACGGGAAAATCTGTCGCGGCGAGGGCGGTTTTCACCTATGTGCGTCCTGAGCGTTGGTACCAATATTTCAATGAGTACCTCTTGCCGGAAGTGAGCGGCGAGATCATTGCGACGAATTCGCTGCGTCCTCGAGCGGAAGCAATCCTCGAAAACCCGCATCCTGACCCGCTCACCTCAATCACGGCTGTTGGGTTGGTGTATGACGCCGGGGGTAACCTTGTGGGGGCGTCGCAAACGCAAGTAGATCGGCTTGAGCCCCGGGAACGCAAACGCATCGTCTTCACCTGGCCTACGGCGTGGGAAGGGCAGGGGGTGAGGCTTGAGGTGGTGGTCTCAAGGCCATCGCTATTTATTCCCCTCGCGCACATTGCCCCAAGCGGCCGTCAGTAGGAGTGTATGGTGGCGGTCATTTCGCGCCCCTCTCTTGACGGCTGGGCGGTGGGAACGGCGCTGTTTTTGAGCCTGTGTGGTCTTTCGGTTCTTGCGCCGCTTGGCGATCGAGAAAGCGGCGAGTTGTTTGTTCGCCAGATTATCTGGGTGTTCATTGGCCTTGCCGCGATGATAGGTGTTTCGCTCGTGCCAATGCGATTTCTCGCACATCGCAGCGTTGTCCTTTCGGTATACGCTGCCGTGGTGTTCCTCTTGCTGATTACGGGAGTTGTTGGATCAGTGTTTCAAGGCGCGCAGAGCTGGCTGAATTTCGGGTTCGCGGCACTTCAACCGGCAGAGCTTGCAAAAATTGCCGTGGTGCTCATACTTGCCAAATATCTCGCGCGGCGCCATGTGGCAATTAGCCAGTGGCGCCATGTGGTTGTGAGCGCGGCGTATGTTGGGGTCATTGCGTTGCTGGTTTTGACACAGCCTGACTTGGGGTCCGCGGTTGTGTTGGGAATTTTGTGGCTTGTTATGGTGCTTGCCGCCGGCATCCCTCTTCGGTCGCTGGTGATTGTGACGGCGGCGGGCGTGGTTGCCGCGGGAGCGCTATGGGTTTTTGCGCTTTCTCCTTACCAAAAAGAACGCGTGATTACCTTCCTTTCTCCTTCCGCGGATGTGCTTGGAGCCGGTTACAGCAGCCGTCAGGCCCTGATTGCCATTGGTTCGGGCGGTATGTTTGGGAAGGGCGTCGGTTTTGGCACGCAATCGCGGCTTTCTTTTCTTCCCGAATACGAAACGGATTTCATTTTTGCCGCTTTTGCGGAAGAGTGGGGATTTGTTGGAGTGATCGTGATTTTGCTTGCGTTTGGTTTTCTCGTCGCGCGAGTAGTGCGGTGCGCGCTCGCGTCGCCAACGAATTTTGGAACATTGGTTGCTCTTGGTGCCGCAGCGATTCTTGTCGTTCCATTCGCGCTCCACACGTTCATCAACATCGGGCTCCTGCCAGTCACTGGCCTTGCCTTGCCCTTTATGAGCTACGGCGGTTCGCACACCCTTGTGGAATGGATGGCGCTTGGGCTTGCGCTTGCCGCTGGGCGAGGGGTATGATCTCTTCGAGAATGCTTCGTTTTACGTCCACGACAAAAACGAATTCTCTGTGTTCTCTATGGAACAGCTACCGCAGAACACTTCGATGGCTTAGGGCTTAGGAAAAACAAGACGGAGGAAACTCTCTCGGGGCCATACCACCTCCAAGCGAGAAGGGTAGTCCTCGACTTTTGCTTGCCGAGGCAGTCCCTGTTTTTTTACAGGGATGTGCTACCGCTACCGCTCCGAGTCCTGATAAGACGCTTCGAGAGTTACGAGAACGGGCCCGGGACCATTCCTTAAGGCGTTGCCGCGATGATAGAGCGGATGGGTCCGTCTTGTGCGGGATTAACATTTTCCGAACGTGTGACATACAACGGCGCCGAGGAGTCACGAGACCAGAATGTTGTGGTGGTGGATGTTCATTGGGTCCATACGCCCCCCGGCACGGAGTCCGAATGGGAGAACTTTCAAATAGTACGCGAATGCAAGACAGCCGCGTCGCCCTTGGTATTGCTCAAGCACAGCTTGGCATTGCCCCTCAAGAACCTGGTAATGCAGTGGTAGAAGATAACATACACATTAAACGCCTTCTGGAACAAGAGGCGCAGCAATTCTTATAGCTGTGGCATCACGGGTGGGAAGTATTTTCGAAGGGGCTGGCTGCGCACATCAAGACGGCCGATATCTCACCAAATGATGTGCGAGAGCAGAAAATATTTGTTGCTGAGATGTTAGCCCCTATCGTGGTTGTCCAAGAGCAAGCAACAGTTATAACACTGGCGCGCTGGAAGGAATTGCGCAGGCATGTTTGGGTTGTGCGCGACATTGTGCGCGAAATTATCGTCGGTAATGGTTGATACCCAACTCTTACGCAACTAGTTGAAGCATGGCAGGCTGTGACTGAGAAAACGCTCGCAATAGTCCCCGTGGCGACACGCGGACAGCGGAGCTCTACCAACAAGGCCTTACCTTTTTGCTTGCGAGGGAAATTCTTTACCCCCTTTTGACGAGCGCGCCGTACCAACAGTTGCGAAGAACTGCTCCCCAAGCCGTGATTCAAGAACTGGAACGATGGGCGGTGTTTTATCTCCCACAATATGAGGAAGTCATAGAGTTTGCTGAATATGCTACACCCCCCTCACTGCTTCCCTACCTCCTTTACCCAATGCTTGATGTCCTACTTGGCGAGAAGTCAGAGATTCAGGCCGAACTACACCAGCTGACCGAAACGAAAGACGCATTCCCTGAGTCCGCTGAGAAGAAACCACCTCCACCCAATTGTTTTCAACCCTTCCAAGAAGTGTTCACCGCAACAGGTGTAAGGGGGCTTCTTGCCGCTTATAACTCCATCATGGAGAAACGTGAGAACTATGTCGCTCACCTCATTGCGCGGCATGTAAAAGCCGAAGAGGAAAAGCAGCACAGTCTTCCAGAGGCGATTCAGGCGTTGTTGGAGCTATTCGAACCACAAGAGGCAGGGGAGCCTTCGGAACGTGGTGGAGGTGTGACGGTAGAACCCTCATTTGGAGAGGTTGTGTCGCTCATACGCAAAGGAGAAGCTGTTTTTGTTGTGTATGGATGGGTGCACAACTTTAATGCTAACCTTCGGCTTTAGCTGTGAAGTCGGCGGAGTCTTCGCATAGGCTACCACAAGGTAAGTTTATCGATGTGTGGTACGCCGATTGCTATCCGAAATTACAAACACAGTGAAAGAGGTAAAAATCTTTCGCGCATCTCGGTTACGGATAGGCATACACCTCAGAACCTGAGGGATGTGTACCCCCCTTGGCGCTAGGAAGCACACATACAGCGATCTCTAGGAACTCTTTTCGCGGCCGAAGAGTTTTGGCAATTTCCGGTTTGGGCCATGTGAGCTCGTAGAGCAGGCAATCACGGTTTTACCGAGTCGCGGGCGCGCTTCCCGCATTTTCCTGTTGCATCATCATCATTTCCATTTCCTCGGGAGGAAGTTCCGCAGGAGTGGGGCCCCGTAGGGTTCGCCACAGGTTGAACCCCGAGAGCGCAAAAGCAAGTACTGCAACCCCAATCAGAATCGCATTTGCTTGCTGCGTTGTCTGCGCGATGCCCAAGTTTTTAAGAAGGCGCACAAAAAATGGGTCGTTGACAGATTGCTGGAAGTTCGCGGTGGCAAACGAGTCGCCACCTTCATTGAATTCAACAGCCATAGCTGTAAGGTTATCCGCTGGTAATAGGCAAGGATCAAAGATTAAGTGGCGAAACACCGCTCGACAAAGGCGAGTATTGCCAATGGAATTATACAAACAATCAGGAGACGCGGCAAGACGTCGTCCACAACAGCGTGCGCCTTGTTTTCTAAGTTTTATCAACCCATATCTTGGGTATACACGCGTTCGACGGCGTCAACCATCGCGCTCCAAGCAGTGGTGTCGGAGGGGGAAGGAGAAACGTCTTGGGCGCTTGCGCTTCGCGTTTCCATACAAGACGCGAGCGATCGCGCGAGGGAGTCAACATCTCCCGGCGGCGCCAAGAACGCCTCGGAAACTATCTCCGGTATGCCTCCCACTTTTGTCGCTACAATCGAAACGCCAGCAGCTGCTGCTTCCAAAACGGCATACGGGAGGCCTTCTGATCGAGAAGGGAGGACAAGCGCGTCGGCGCCGCGCAAGAGAGTTGCCGATTCGGAGACTTGCCCAAGGAAATGAACTCGTTTTCTGATCCCAAGCGCGTTTGCGAGCGCTTCAAGTCGCGCGCGCTCTGGTCCCTCCCCGGCAAGGAGGTAGCGCCAATCAAGGTGTGGCTTCTCGCGCGCGAGCTTGGCAAACGCTTCAAGGGCGATGTCTAAACCTTTTACCGGAATCATCTCGCTCATAGAAAGCAACCAGAAAGCATCTTCTGTCATCGGAACATCGGCGAGCTCTGCAAGGCGCGCGCGCGCGTCTTTGCGGGGTAAGAGCGATTTGCCAAAAGAGGGAGGAAGCGCATTGTGGATAATTGACATTCGCCCACGCACCCCTGGGAAACGCAAAGCACGGGCGGTTGCTTGGGAGACGGCTATCGTGCGGTGCGCCGTCCACACGGTGACGCCCTGCAGGAACCAATACACAAGGCGCCACAACGGGGACGCCGGCTGAACAAACGCCCAATTGTGCGCCGTGAACACGACGCGGGGAACGCCTGCCATACGCGCCGCCAATGCTCCAGAAAAACCGGCTTTGGAGCTGTGCAGATGGACCACATCGGGACTTTCCTGCCGCAACTGTCGGGTGAGCAATACGAACGAACGTATGTCGGACCCAAACCGAACTTCACGCTGGAGGTGGGGAATGTGCCGCACCTGTATGCCCGCGCGCACGAGGCGTTCGGCAAGCTCGCCGTGCTCTCCATACCACACGGCCACATCGTGCCCGCGCTCGCGCAACCCCACCGCGAGGTCGTGCACATGCCGTTGGGCCCCTCCCCAGCGTGCTTTTGTTATGATAAGCACGATACGCATACCACACAGGAGTATACCCTCTTGCCGTCCACGCGGCTATGATGCTAGGGTGTTTCTTGTACTGCCGCGCGAAAACGAGGCGTTTTTGTGTTAGAGTGCTTTCATCTATGGGCATTCGTGCTCGAGAGCTTCTGTTGCTCCTGGTAAGCGATGTTGTGGTGCTGGGTGCCGCCCTTTGGCTTTCGCTTGCCGCGCGCCACCTAGCGCTCCCTTCGGGGGAGATGTATCTCGCGCACGCGCAGCTGTTTGCAGTTGTGGCGCTTGTGTGGTTGAGCATTTTTTGGCTCTTTGGTTTGTACGATAAGCATACCACAGCGTTTCTTCAAGAAGTGTTTCGGCGTCTTGTGGGCGCGCTTGTGGTGGGCGCAGCGGCGGCGGTGGTGCTTTTTTTTCTCCTACCTACAGACCTGGCGCCTAAAACCATTCTTGCGCTCTACACGCTCTTTGTGGGCGCCGGGGTGGCGGTTTCTCGGTTTGCGCTGTTGCGGCTGACAACTCGCCGCAAAAAGGCGCGTGCTGTCGTTGTGGGGGAAGGGCAAGCCGTAGAAGCGCTTGCCGAGGAGGTGCGCGCGAATCCGTTTCGATATCCGTTTATGGTTGTTGCTGTGGTGTCGCCGAAAGAGGCACGACGAGAGCTCCCCGCGTTATCCCACGAAGGCGCCATAGAGTGGCTTATCGTTCAAACAGACCATCCGAGCGCCGCGCAAGAAATTGGGCCTCTTTTGGTGTGGGCAACGGAGCATGGGGCGCGCCCCGTGTCGCTTCTTGCTATGTACGAGCACATATTTGACCGCGTGCCTCTCACGACAGCATACCCCATTCTGCTTGACCATTTACTCCGCTCATCGGCTCGCTGGTATGAGCCTATCAAGCGGGCTTTCGACATTGTGTTTGCGCTGGTAGCACTTGCGGTAGTGGTGTTGTTGATCCCGCTTGTGTGGCTCGCGTACCGCCTCGAAGGCGTGCAAGGGGGTGTGTGGTATATCCATGGTCGGGTAGGAAAGGGGATGCGCCCCTTTCGCGCGGTGAAATTTCGCACGCTCACGCGTTTAGACCCAGAAGGGCAATTATTAGACGAGGCTCCTAATCCGCCCACCAGGGTTGGAAAGGTGCTGCGCGCCCTTTCGCTTGATGAACTGCCGCAGGCCATTAATGTGCTCAAAGGGGAAATGTCGTTCATTGGGCCGCGCGCCGACGCGCTGGGCGTTGCTAAGCGACTGGTTGCTGAACTGCCGCTTTATCCGTTGCGCTACTTGGTGCAGCCGGGCATCACCGGTTGGGCACAGACGCACCAGCGGTATCCGGAAGGAAAAATAAGCCCGCAAAATGTTGAGGAAAGCGCTGAGCGTCTCGCCTACGATCTCCACTACATCGCGCACTATGGCTGGTGGGTTGACGGGGTGGTGCTGTTTCGGACCGTGCGCACGCTTCTTGAGCGAGTGATCACCTTTCTCTTGCTTGTGGGAAAGGGAGTGCCTCGCCCAAAGAAAAATGTGTGAGAGGTGATGTATGGCCACGACAACAACACAGCACGCGCGTTCTTCCGGCACTTCCGCGAAGCAAACCGTTGTAATAACGGGGGCGGCGGGTTATCTTGGCTCCCGCATCCTCGCGGCCGCGCAAGCAGACGCGCGTGTCGGGCGCATTATCGCTATCGATTGCGCGCCGTCTCCAAACTTAGAGGGAGTGAATACTGAGCGCGTTCGGTGGATACGCGCATCACTTGACGATCGTGTGCAATGGGAAGAAGCGCTCCGCCGCGAGGAACCCCACGCGGTAATACACGCGGCGTGGCGGGTTCGCATTCCTTACCAAAAGGAAGCAGAAGTGCGCGCTGAAAACTTGTTGGCAACCCGTTCGCTTGCCCAATTTGCGCTGTCTGCGCCCAGTGTGCGTGCTTTTGTGTTCGTCTCAAGCGCAGCGGTGTTTGGGGCGTTTGCGTCCAATCATCCCGACTACACATTGTGTGAGGCGGATGTGCCGCGCGAAGAAGAATATCCCTATGCGGCGCAAAAGCGCGAAGCCGAGGAAATGCTGTGCAATCTTTGGCGGGAGCGCAATACAAAAACCCCGGCGTTGCGCATCGCGCGGCCAGTGTCTATCGTTGGCGCGGCTGCGCGCAAGCGCAAAGAAGCGTTCGCGCTGACCGCGTTATTGGCAGGACTAGCAGAACCTTCCTCGAACCCTTTTGGGAGAGCGGCGCAGCGCGTGGCTCGCATGTTTCCAGCGCCAACGACATGGCGCCGCCAGTATGTGCACGAAGATGATGTTGCGCGCGCCCTCCTTGCGCTTGCGCTTGAGGTAGGCCGTGGCGCGGCTGCTCAGCCAATGTTGGTGTATCACCTTGCGCCGCCGGGGGGCGCGCTTTCTCCGCAAGAGTTTGCCCGTCTCACCGGAAGGGCGTGGCTGCGCGTGGCGCCCTCCTTGGTGCGTCTTGCGTTTTGGGGCGCGTGGCACCTGTCTCGAGGGGCTGTGCCAACTTGCCGCGGTGTTTGGCGATTTTATTCCTACCCGATCGTGCTTGACGGCGGGCGCATTACCCGCGACTTTTCTTTCACGTATCAGTGGTCTTCTTCGGATGCGCTCAGGGCTATGCTCGCGGGCGGCGAGGCGAAGGAGGCGTAGCGTCCTCTCCGGAGTCTTCGGCGCTTTATTTGGTATGGAGATGGACGAGCAATCTTCCCGCACAAAACACATAATTGTCGACGGAAACGCGCTTGCGCGCGAGATCGTAACAAGCGTGCGGCATGCGGTAGCTGGGTTTACGCAACAGCCACGGGTTGTCATCGTGCAAGACACGCGAGCTGAAAGCTCAGTGGGAGCGCGTTATGTGCGCAAAAAGCTTGCGGCGGCGCGGGAAGCAGGCATCGAAGCCGTAACGGTGCATGTTCCGCAGGAAGCGCCAAGTGTCCCCGAGGCGGTGCGGCGAGCTCTCCAAACAGGGGGGCAGGTCGTTGTGCAACTGCCGGTTGCGGATCCGCGTGAGCGGGAGGAGGCGCTCGCGCTCCTGCCGCCTGAGCGCGATCCGGATGTGATTGGCACTCGGGCGCGGGAGTTATTTGCGCAGGGAAAAGCGTTGGCGCTTCCTCCTGTTGTGAGCGCGATTGGGCATATTGCGCGCCGCTACGACATTCCGCTTTTCGGCGCGCGGGTTGTGATTGTGGGAAAGGGATATTTGGTTGGGGCGCCGGCGGCGCTATGGTTTGCGCAACAGGGGGCTCAGGTTACCGTTCTCAGCAAAGACGACGCGCTCATTCCTACCCTGCGGGAGGGGGACATCGTGCTGGCGGGCGCAGGATCTCCGAGGCTTATTTCGGCGGATATGGTAAAAGAAGGAGTGGTGTTTCTTGACGCGGCAACAAGCGAAATAGGGGGCGCACTGGTGGGGGACGCACACGAAGAGATAAGCAAAAAAGCAAGCGTTTGGACGCCCGTGCCGGGTGGCATCGGGCCTGTGGCTGTCGCAGGGCTTTTGGAAAATGTTGCGCGCTTGACACGAATGTAAGAAGGAAGGTACCTTTGGTTCCCAAGCGCAATCTATGGGGAGGCAACACAAAAGAGAGTTGGCAAAGACAAGGTGCCCCATTGCGGTGTCCCGTTCAGCGTTCACCTTGATTGAACTTCTCGTGGTCATCGCGATTATCGGACTACTTTCTTCAATTGTGTTTGCCTCGTTGAGCTCCGCGCGCGCCAAGGCGCGTGATGCCCAGCGATTTGCCACAATTCGGCAAATCCAGCAAGCCTTGGAGCTCTATTACGACGCGTACGGCTCGTACCCTCCTTGTCTTCAGGGCACGCATTCGTCTGATCAGTGGTGCGGGCGCTGTGATGCAGGAGGGCACACAGAATTTGCAGCTGCCCTCCAGCCGCTTGTCAACGAGGGGTACCTGCCTTTCGTGCCGCGCGACCCATTGAATGGTCCGCCCTGCTATACCTACGAGTACTACACGAGCAACAATCCCAATACCTACGGAAACAACTGTAATAACATCCCCTTGGAACGATACGCTTATGTCATCCGTTTTGGAACGGAAGTGAGTACGCAAGCAACACTCGGCCTCTTTAGTGGGCAGCGGGTTGCGGGGAGGGAGTATTGCGTGGGAGTTTTGAGGTAGCCAAGCCGCTTTTGCAAAGCGGAGGTTGCTGCGCTATAGTGCACGCGTATGTGGCGAACGCTTTCGGCGGTGGCACTCCTTGGGTTTGTGGGAGCGCTGGGATGGCTTGTCTGGTGGAATGCCTCGGGCAAAGGATCCTTTCCTTTTCGCCTCGGGCTTGATCTTGCCGGCGGGGTGGAGCTGAGCTACGCCGCGGACATCTCAGAGGTGCCCCCGGGCGAAATTCGCGACGCAATGCGCTCATTGCGCGATGTTCTCGAACGGCGCGTGAACCTCTTTGGGGTTGCCGAACCGGTCGTGCGCGTGGAGCGCGCTTCCGTGGTTGCAGAGGATAGCGATGTGTGGCGGGTGCGCGTTGAACTACCGGGCGTTACGGATGTGGAAGAAGCGATCCGACGTATTGGCCAGACGCCGCTTTTGGAGTTCAAACTCGTGGGGGGAGCGGCAGCAACTTCCGCCACGGGAACCCCGCAGGTTGTGTACGAGCCTACCGGGCTAACGGGTCGTTTTCTCGAGCAAGCGCAGCTTGGCTTTAGCGGCGGCAACGCTGGCCCTTCTGAGCCGGTTATTTTCCTCACTTTCAACAGTGAAGGCGCGGAATTGTTTTACGAGATTACGAAGAACAATGTCGGTCGCCAGCTTGCCGTGTTTCTCGATGGGGAACTCATTACAGATCCGATCATTCGCGAGCCTATTGCCGGAGGGAAAGCGCAAATAAGCGGCAGTTTCGCCGTGCAAGAAGCCCGAGAAATCGCGCGTAATCTCAATTTTGGGGCTCTACCGGTGCCGATTACGCTTATTGGCACCCAACAGGTAGGTCCTACTCTAGGAAAAGAAGCGCTTGCGGCGGGCGTGCGGGCGTTGGCTGTCGCGCTCGCGCTTGTTGTCTTCTTTATGGTTGCGTGGTATCGCCTGCCGGGAATGGTCGCGGTTGTCGGCTTGCTGGGGTACGGCGTTGTGATGCTCGTGCTCTTTCAGTTCATTCCCGTTGTGCTTACTGCCGCTGGCATTGCTGGCTTTATTCTCTCCCTTGGAATGGCTGTTGACGCGAACGTGCTAGTGTTTGAGCGCCTCAAAGAAGAGCTCGCCCATGGCAAACCGCTTTCCGAGGCTGTTGAGAACGCCTTTGCGCGGGCGTGGAGCGCCGTGCGTGACGGCAACGTCACAACGCTGTTCACCGCAGGGGTGCTGTACTGGCTGGGAACTTCGTTCGTGGAAGGATTTGCCCTCGTGCTTGCACTTGGCGTGTTGGTGTCAATGGCTTCCGCCATGATAGGGGGGCGTGTCTTCCTGCGCGCTCTGGCGGCGATTCCTGCATTGGGTGAACGGCGCGCGTTATGGACTTCTCCTGGCATATGATGGCGCGATACCACCGCACATTGCTCGGCTTGCTGTTGTTACTGCTCGGCAGTAGCGCGGCGGTGCTTATGGTAAAGGGAATCCCTCTTGGTATTGACTTTACGGGCGGCACCTCCCTTACTGTGCGCATCGAAGCAAACGCTCCATCCCAAAAAATCACTCAGGATATTGCGCAATACCTCACGGGGGAAGGGTTCGTTGCGGTGGAAGTCCGCCCTCACGGTGACGGGCGTTTTGAAATTCTCTGGCGTTCAGCTCCTCAGTTAGCAGAAGGCGAATCCGCGGGCGCGAATGTTCGCTCTCGCCTTGAGCAACATTTGGGCACGGCGGTGGACATCGAGCGATTGGCGGAAGTTGGCCCCATGTTGGGGACCGAACTGCGCGCGAAAGCGCTCTGGGCAGTCGCGGCGGTATTTCTCATTATCTTAGGTTACCTTGCGTTTGCCTTTCGGGCGATTGCTGACCCTGTTTCGTCGTGGTGGTATGGCATTGCCGCGTTAGTTGCATTGGTGCACGATGTTGCCATTCCTGTTGCGGTGGTGGCGCTTGCCGCGCATGCTTTTGGCACGGCAATGGACTTGTTGTTCGTGACCGCCATGCTTGCGATTGTTGGCTATTCGGTGAACGACACGATTGTGGTGTTTGATCGCCTGCGGGAGCTTCTCCTTGAACTTGGCGACAAAGCAGCAAAGGTTCCGTTTGCGGAAGTGGTGGATCAAGCGTTGCGCGCATCATTGATGCGATCTATCAACACATCGCTCACCACAGCGGTCGCGTTGGCTGCGCTTGTTGGATGGGGGGCAGAAAGCACGCGTTGGTTTGCCGTGACGCTTTTTGTTGGTGTTGTCGCGGGAACTATTTCTTCGTTGTTGTTCGCCCCCGCAATTCTCGTGGAGGTTGCGCAAAGAAAACAAGCCACAGCCCCTCACAAGGCGTAGCCAACGCTATTGTCAACGCTATGACTTCGCGCGCGCTACACGACTCCCCTTTTGTTGTGGGTATCACAGGCATGATAGGGGCAGGGAAGGGGGAAACCTCGCGGTATCTTGCTGAGCGGTACGGCTTTGTGCCGCTTTTTGTTCGTTCGGTGGTGCGGGAAGAGCTAGAAAGGCGCGGCTTGCCGGTGGACCGCGACCATATGCGCGAGCTGGCCAATCAAATCCGCTCGGAGCGCGGCGCGGACTGGTTTGTGCGGGAATTGATTCGCAAGGCACAGAACGAGCGCCTGCCTCGAGTGATTATCGACTCCATACGCGTTCCCGCGGAAGCGGAAGCGGTGCGCGACGCGGGGGGCATCATTATTGCTGTTGATGCGGATCGAAAGATCCGCTACAAACGCGTCGTGGAGCGCGCTTCGGAAACAGATCGCGTTTCGTATGAAGATTTCGTGCGCCAGGAAGAAGCGGAAATGACGGGGGGCGGTGGGGCGGCCTCGCAAAACCTCTCCGCGGTTGTGGAGGGGGCGGATGTGTTCTTTGAGAACAACGGCGCTCTTGAGGAGCTCCATCAAAAAATCGACGCGCTGATGGCGCAACTACGCGTTCCGCCACACGAGGCGTGAGGCGCGTCGGGAAGGAAAAGGATCTCTTTTGCGTTGTATGCGGCTGTTGCGAATTGCGATTCTCGGGCGCGGCTCATTCGGGCGCTTTCTTACGAGCGCGCTTCCGAAACATTTTCCCCAAGTAACGACGCGTCTTATTGGTGGCAGGACAACGGGGGTAGCCTTGCGCAAAGCGCTTGCGGACGCGGATGCGGTGGTGCTCGCGGTGCCCATTCGAGCCTACGAAGAAGTCGCCCAGCGCGTGGCCGCGAGTGCTCCGGAAAGCGCGGTAATCGTTGATGTGGCAACGGTTAAGGAGGCGACGCAAAAAATAATGCGCCGCTGGTTCGGCAAGCGCCAGTGGATTTCTCTGCACCCTATGTTTGGCCCCTATTCGTATCACACGAAAGGCGGCAGTCTCTCAGGATTTACTCTTGTGGTCACAGGCTACGGGTTGCCGCCGCGAGCGGCAGACGCGTTGCGTCAAGCGGCGTCGCGCGTTGGGCTTGCGCTCAAAGAGATGCCGGCGAAAACCCACGACCGTTTGCTCGCGCGCACGCTGTTTCTCACCCACTACATTGGCCAAATCATCACAACGGCCGGCTTTTCGCGCACACCGATTGACACGGTTTCTTTCGGCGCGCTTATGCAAGCTGTGGAGAGCGTGCGGCACGATGTGGAATTATTTGCTGATGTGTATCGCCACAACCCGTATTGCGAGGAAACCATTGCGGCGTTTGAGCGCGCGGAAAACAAAATCCACTACCTCCTGCGCAAACGTTTGCGCCAATAGTGCTTCGCGGGAGCGCCTCTGAGAGGCCGATTCGCGCGCAGGAAAAGTCCTTCGGCAGAGGAGTTTGAAGGAAAAAGTTCCTCCAGCTGAGCATACACCACTTCTGGCGCTTTGTTTACAACAGCTTGCAGGAAACGATACACCTCAGCGTTTTAGTCGGCTTGGTTCGGATAAGAAGCGCGCACATTATTTTTCAACACCGAGATACAACTTGCCAGGTGCGCGAGATTCATTTAAGAACTGTTGGAGGAACGATTGGTAATACAAAAGGCGCTCTTCTGGCTTGGGTTCATACAACGAGAACAGTTCCCTAAGCGTCGTGCGCAGGACAACGACCCATACCTTGCGATCTGTTCCAGAGGTTTGACGCCAACGGCGTAGGAGTGTGAGGAACGCGACTTCTCCCTGTATACGGGCGGTCTCGAGCGGCAAGGTGTTCTCGGCAAGCGGCGGATTCCGAAAAAGGAAAAGGCTTTTCCGTAATAGGCGGAGCGAATGCTTCCGGTGCTAATTTTGTTGACATTTTTGCTAACGAAAGAGCTTGCGGAAGCGTCCCCACCATCAATTCCAACGAATCGCGTACTGCTACGGGAGGGTCAAGATAGGGAGAGAAAGAAAGAGACTCGCGCCGCGGAGGTATTTCCTCTTCAATCATGCGCAGAACTGGAGAAGAATCAATTTTTTCGGGAGGGAGTGCGCCTCAGGATGGGGCTCCCCTTTCACTGACTCCCCCGTGACAGCAAACGACGCAGCCGGATTTACTTGTTGGGGCCGTGTTGTATTGCTTGTGGGTTGATTATATCGCCAATGGGAAGGCAACGGCGCGGGCTCGGAGAAACCTGTGGACAGCTTATCTTGCATAATTATAACGAGCGGAGCTGCTCTCTGAGCCAGAAGGGTTTGGTTGCGGCTCGGCAGGTGCGTATTCTGGCCGCGGCTTCATAGCGTAAACGCTTGGGTGGAGAACAAACCCACATAGATATGATAGTATACCGCTGATGGATTTCAGTGTGCGTTCCGCGTTGTTTTTGCGGGGGGAGGTTATCAGCCTCCATCCGTTGATAAGCGCCGATATTCCCTACTATGTGCGGTGGCTGAACGATCCGGAGGTGCGGCGGTACTTCCCGTTCCATATCGCTCCTGTTTCAGAGGCGCAAGCTGCTCATTGGGTGGAAGCAGGGGCGCTCGTGGGCATCCACCAGCAGACCTTCACCATCACATCGCCTGCCGCGGAGCCGGTTGGAGCGATTGGGTTTCGCGAGATTTCGTATCGCGATCGTCGCGCCTTGGTTGATATCGTGTTTGCGGTGGAATATCTTCACCAGACTTCATACTATACCGACGCGCTCCACCTTATTGCTTCCTACGCGTTTGACAACGAGTCGCTCAATAAGCTGGTGTTTGAGGTTCCGGACGACGGTGCGCCAGCTTTGGTTGAGGCGCTACGGGCAGTCGGGGGCTACCAAGAGGCGCACCTAGCGTCCCATATCTTTTTGCGCGGCGTTCTGCGCGATATGCATCTTTGGGCGTTGTTTGCCGACGCGTGGCGAAGCCAACGCGACAGGGGAGGCCCACAGAAAACAACAGCGCCGCCAGCCCCGCCGCGGCCTTCTTCTTAGCGCGAGCTTAATCGGCTAGCGGAGCGCCGTGTGCTCTGCGCCCAAGAGCGTTCCTTCAAAAGGCATTCCGCGCACAGCGGCTTCCAGTGAACGAAGATTTTTCCCGTTGAGGATAGCAACTCGCATCCCAGCCTTCTGTGCTTCGCGCGAAGCAGTTGGATCAAATGGGGTGGAAAGTCCCGGATTCCACTGAGGGGGAATGAGAGCAAGATAATCGTTCCAACGCAAGGACGCAAACGCTCGCGCGGTGTCGTGTGTGTTGGGATCGTGTTCATACACATACGGGATGTTGCTCGCGTTGACGACGATGTCCGCCCCCGCAAGCCGCGCGAGGCGCACCGCAACGGCGTCGGACGATTGCCCTGGCTGTTGTCCGCCGGCAACCAACAGGCGGTGCTCTCGGATGTCTTTTACGGTGACGCGGGTTTTTCCTATAAGAGATCCGGCGTTTTCTCCCAAAAGCGCGACGAGGAACGCGGCGTTGAGGTGGGTGGCGTAAATGCCGATCCAATCGAGTGCGTCAGCATTTTGGACCCCGAGGGCTCGGGCCTCTTCTTGATACCAGCGGGCGGCGTAACCCCCACCTGCCACGATGATACAGCGGAATCCCTGATCCGAAAGGCGCAGGAAAAACTTCGCGATCCGCTCAAGGTAGTCTTGGTCAAGTTTGGAGGTAGGAGCAAGAAGCGACCCCCCGAGAGAAACAACGGCCCACGAACCACTCATCTTATAGAGGCTTCGTGAGCCAGCCATTAGTGAGCATCATAGCATCTTGCGGCTCTTGACACAACACCTAGGCGTGCGTATACTGGCCCCTGCTTTCCTGCTAGAAAGCAGGAAAGTTTGGTTTGCTCTTTGAAATCCGCATACCACTCAACAAGCGAGAACCCCCTTTGGTTTTCCAAAGGAAAGTCGCCCTGAAAAGGGCGCGCGCACGATGAGAAAAGGATCTTACTTCAGAGTTTGATCCTGGCTCAGGGTGAACGCTGGCGGCGTGGATGAGGCATGCAAGTGAAACGGTCGGTGAAGCTTCGGCTTTGCCGGCAGTCGCGAACGAGGTAGTAACACGTAGGTAACCTACCCCACACTCGGGAATAACCAGCCGAAAGGTTGGCTAATACCCGATGGTCTCGTCAAACTTCGGTTTGGCGAGTAAAGCTCTGGCGGTGTGGGAGGGGCCTGCGGGCTATCAGCTAGTTGGTAGGGTAATGGCCTACCAAGGCGATGACGGCTAGGGGAGGTGAGAGCCTGACCCCCACCGAGGGCACTGAGACACGGGCCCTACTCCTACGGGAGGCAGCAGCCGAGAATATTCCGCAATGGGCGAAAGCCTGACGGAGCGACGCCGCGTGGTGGATGAAGCCCTTCGGGGTGTAAACACCTTTTCTGAGGGAAGAAGTCATTGACGGTACCTCAGGAATAAGGGGCTCCTAAACCCGTGCCAGCAGGAGCGGTCAGACGGGTGCCCCAAGCGTTACCCGGAATCACTGGGCGTAAAGGGTGCGTAGGCGGTTGCGTGAGTCTGAGGTGAAAGCCCGCGGCTTAACCGCGGAGACGCCTTGGAAACGGCGCAACTTGAGGATGCGAGAGGTGTACGGAACTCACGGTGGAGGGGTGAAATCCGTTGATATCGTGGGGAACACCAAAAGCGAAGGCAGTACACTGGCGCATTCCTGACGCTGAGGCACGAAAGCGTGGGGATAGAACGGGATTAGATACCCCGGTATTCCACGCCCTAAACGATCCGGACTAGCTTCTCGGAGTATCGACCCTCTGGGTGGCGAAGCCAACGCGTTAAGTCCGGCGCCTGGGAAGTACGAGCGCAAGCTTAAAACTCAAAGGAATAGACGGGGACTCGCACAAGCGGTGGATCATGAGGCTTAATTCGTCGGTAAGCGAAGAACCTTACCTGGGCTTGACACCCTGACGAAAGCCCTTGGAAACAAGGGCCCTCCGCAAGGACGGCAGGGCAGGTGGTGCATGGCCGTCGTCAGCTCGTGGCTTGAGCTGTTCCCTTAAGTGGGGCAACGAGCGCAACCCTCGCTGTGTGTTACAAGTGTCACACGGGACTGCCCGTTATGGGAGGAAGGAGAGGATGACGCCAGGTCCGTATTCCCCTTTGACGCCCAGGGCTGCACTCATGATACAATGGTTGCTACAACGGGATGCAAAGCCGCGAGGTGGAGCAAATCCTTCAAAAGCAGCCCCAGTTCGGATTGCAGGCTGCAACTCGCCTGCATGAAGGCGGAATCGCTAGTAATCGCAGATCAGCCACGCTGCGGTGAATACGTTCCCGAGTCTTGTACTCACCGCCCGTCACGTCAAGGAAGCTGGGAGCGCCCGAAGTCCTGCTTCGAGCGGGCCTACGGCGAGCTCAGTGACAGGGACGAAGTCGTAACAAGGCACGGCTAGGGGAACCTGGTCGTGAAATGGTTCCACATTGGAGGTGCTGCGGGCAACCGCGGTGCGATGTGGTCGATTATGTGTGCCTCGATCGAGCACGCATAAGGGGAAGTGTGCACCCCCCTAAACACACTCGGCCGATGCGGGAGATGCCGACACCCGCTTCATCGATGGCGTAGGGAAAGCTCGCTCGAGTGGTATGCGGATTTGAAGGAGGAAGCCACAACCAAACACGCCACCAAACACATCAGCGCACCCCAATGGGGCGCGCTGATGTGTTTGGTTGTGGACTGGTTTGGCGAACAAGCGCGTATGTGCTACACTTTGCCGTGGCGCGGGCGTAGTTCAGTGGTAGAACGCCGCTCTGATAAAGCGGAGGTTGATGGTTCGATTCCATCCGCCCGCACAGCAGGTGAGTAGCTCTTGGTGGTGTCGGTACACCTTTGGTGCGTTAATCGACGCGTATGAAGCGGGGTTCACCTTCCACCTCAGGCTTACCACGTGCTTGGGAAAGCCAAACTGATCGAGAAGGGAAGCAAGGCCCCGGCACCTTCCTCCTTGCGGTTGCAACAGAGGGAAGCGATCTTCGTCTGAATCGGCGTAACGCCGAAATCGCCAAGGCTCGTTAGGTGCCGAAAAAGAGGTTTTTCAGCTATCGCGGGTTTCTCTTGGGGTGTCGTTGGCGTTGAGATTGTGGAGCCAGCAGGGCGAGCGTGCCCCTCAGGAGCAGCAGTGTCTCGCGGGGTGAGGAGACCCACACACTTGTGGCGCGCGTGCGAAGCACCGGCGCGTCGTTGCCTTGCGGGTAAAGCGCATCGCCCACATACACCATACGGCTTACCGGCACCCCCGTGACTTTTGAGAGACGATGCAACGCATACGCCTTATCGATGCCGCGCACGGTAATGTCGATGGAGGTGAGGCCTCCCATACGGATTTCGTAGCGACGCTTCAACAGCGTCCTTAAGGCTTGCACGAGGCAGGGTCGCAGATCGTTGCGTTCGTTCCAGCGGCGTTTGGCGGCAAGGGGCGCGTCTTGCCCTAGCGCGGAGAAGGTAACTTGTGAGCCGCGATTCTCAATGAGAGGCCCCCATACTTGCTGAGGGGTGTGGCCGCACACCTCCATTGTTTTGTGGAACGCGCGCTGGATAGTGCGCACCTCTGCTCGCGTCAAGGTGTGCCGGTACATGGCGTGGGGGTGATTCCCTCGAAACACATACAATTCAGCCCCAGAAAGCGGGCAAAGCACGAGGTGTTCTAAATGACGACAGGGCAGGTGTTGCACCACTTGCGCTTGAATGCGCGACAAAGATCCACCGCCTACGATAGCTAACCACTTGCCGCCCGAAAGGAGCGCGCACAAGCTTTTTGCGATTGAGCGCGATACCGGCTTGCGGGAGACGGCGAGTGTTCCGTCAACATCAAATACCACCACGGGCGCCTCCGTGACTTTGCGCGACAGCGCGGTCGCGTCGGAAGTGTTCCAACGGTGAAGCCGAGATTGCATAGGGAGCACCCTTATCGCACAGGCTGAAGCGCGACGAGCAAGTCGTGCAGGGCTATGGTCGCGACGCCGACGACGCGATCGCCCCCGCCATAGTAAATAAACAGGGTGTCGTTAACGAGCACGTTCCCGCAGGGGAATACCACATTGCGGACGACACCCTCTTTTTCATAGGGAGCTTCAGGCTCAAAGAGGGGAAAAACAGTGCGGGCAAGTATCCGCGTGGGGTCGCGCTTATCAAGGAGTACCGCGCCGACCCGATACACCCCGTCATCAGACACTCCGTGGTACAACATAATCCACCCTTTCTTGGTTTTGACGGGAGGCGATGCCCCTCCCACTTTTTTCCCGTCCCACCAACCAACGCGGTTTGCGATCCACCGTGTTTCTTCCAACCAGCCTCCCTTCGGCGGGAGCGCGTCGGTAAACCCATAGTCAATGTCAATGCCACGGCGATGGACGATGAGGAACTTGCCGCGCACCTTTTGCGGCCACAAAAAGGCGTCCTTATCGTCGCACTCGGGAGCGGTGAGGAGAGTGGGGGGCGCCCAACGCCACCTTCGGTTGAGAAAATCTTTGACGGAAATTGAAGTGAACGCGACGCGCGGAGGATTTTGTCCGTCAAACGCGGTATAGAATATATAGAGCGTGTTGCCGAAACGAGTGAGGCGGGGATCTTCCACGCCGGAATTCGCGTTGGGCACCCGTTTTTGCTCAAAGGGGGCTCGCGGCACATACACGGGCTCGGGGTGGCGGTAGTTGATGGTAAAGCCGTCGCGCGTGGTGGCATAGCCAAAAGTAGAGGTGTTGTCTTCCGACAATGCCCGGTAGAGGAGATGCGTGGTGTCGCCGAGTCGGATGGCGGCGGGGTTGAACACAGCCTTAGCTTCCCATTGGTGCGTCGGATTTGGTTCAAGGATCGGGTTGTTTGGCGCCCGTTGAAATCGCGGCAAAACGCGGCGCGATGGCGTCAAAAGCGCCCGCAGCGTGGGCAGATCAAAATCAGCTGCCGCGCAGGTGGTATCGGCCGCGCCATAGTAGAGCCGAACGGAGTTTTGATTGAGGAGGAGTGCGCCCGAAGGGAAGACGACCTTTGGTACGAGCCCATACAATTCATACCACATTTCCGGAACAAGAAGGGGCGCACGGGTCTGTCCAATAATGCGAGTTGGATCTTCCCGATCCAAGAGAACCGCCTCAACGGTAAACAAGCGGCGCGCGGGATCGTGGTAATCGTGAATGTATGCATAAAACAGCAACCAGCCCTCTGGTAAAGGAACAGGTGGCGCGCCAACCTCAATATGGTCGCGGTTTGAGCGGAGGAGGGAGAGGGTGCGTGGTGAGGCTTGCGCCTGCCATTTTTCCCAATAGGCAGGATCCCACAAGTCTTCTAAGCGTTCGAGCTCAGCAAACGCAAGGGAAGGGGGAGGTTTGTCGGGGTTGAGGGTGAACAGAACCCACCATTTCCCCTGCATTTGTTGGGGAAACAACACCATGGCTTTCGCGTTGAAGGGAGTTACGAGGTATTTGGCGCGTACCCGCAAAAGGCGCCGGTCGGTTACGGCAACCCCAACGCGTATGCCTTCGGCTTGGAACGGATAGCGGGAAAGCGCCGTGTAGAACACAAAGCAGCGATTTCCAACGCATGTTACATGCGGATCTTCACAACCGTACCGTTCCCACGGTTCTTCCGGAACGACAAAGCGCTCACTTTTGATGAAGGTGGTGCCGTCGCGGCTTTCTGCTCTTCCGATGTCGGAGACCATGAGCTCTGTTTGAGCCGAGGCATGGTAGTGAGGGACGGAAAGTGCTCGGTAGAGCAGCACGATCTTTTGCCCCACCCGCACAGGGCAGCCATTGAATGTGGCCATCGCTTCCCACGGATGCAGCGGGTTGGGAGTCAGGAAAGGGTTCTCGAGGGAACGACGAGCAAATGTCATACGCGAGCACGATGCGCAAAGCGCAAGCGAATCATTGCGCCGCGCGCCGTTGTTGCACCCGACGATACGCCAAGCGCGGAGCACCGCCTTGGATAAGACTCTCGAGGAAGGAAGCAGCCGGCGCGTATGCAACCCCCACATAGGTATCCGCGGCGCCGTAGTACAGAAGGAGTGTTGAACCGAGGATCACGGCCCCTGTGGCATACACCACCCCCGGCTTGTGGCCGTTCCATTCATATACTTCTTGCGGTTCAAGGATGGGCTGGGGCGCGCGTCGGAGGATGACGGTCGGGTTTGCGTAATCAAGCAACAACGCGCCCAACTTATAAATACCGGGGGCGTTGCGTGCGACCGCGTGGTAGAACAGCAACCAGCCATACGGAGTGGGAAGAGGGGGTGGTCCGGCTCCACGAATGTACGCTTCCCACCCTTCCGTAAGCGGTTGGGGGGTATACACACTTTCAATCCATTCGTCCTGAGCAAAGGTCATCGACGGGCGATAGTGGACGAGGACACGGGGGCTCAAGCTCGTGAGAATAGCATACTGCCCGCGAATACGCTGAGGGAAAATAACCCAATTTTTGTGGGTTTCGTGGGGTGGGGAAATAACACGTGGGGGCTGCCATCGCCACTGTTTGGCAAGAAGGTCGGCACGGGAAATGGTTGTTAATCCAACACCAAGGCTTTCGCCGCAGGCGGTGTAGGTGAGATAAATGGTGTCGTCTTCAGCTATGTAAATCGCTCGAGGATCCTCTGCTCCACTCCAACTTCCTCCCGACGAGCCTGATACCCGCACTACTGCCGCTGAGCCGCGCGTTGGGTGGGCAAACACCGGGCTAGTGAGGCGCTCAGCGAGGGTAAAACCATCGTAGGAGGATGCGTATCCGATGCGCGAGACACCATCGTACCCAATGGCGCGGTAGAAGAAGTGAATCCGATCCTCCACCAACATGGCTGCTGGGTTAAATGTTTGCCACGATTCCCAGGCGTAATGCGGCTGAGGCGCGATGAGGGGATTTGAAGAGCTACGCGTCAGCGCAGAAACGCGTTCTCGTCTGCTTGGCTGTGTTGGTGCACGCGGCGGGCGCCTGGCGAGGGAGGTTTGCCGTTTGCGCGAGCGTGGCACGGCGGCTGTTTTGCGGGAGGCTGCACGCCTCAATTTTTGCTGTTGACGAGTTGTCGCGCGAGCCCCTTTGCTTTTCTGCTCTTTTTTCTTTTTTGATATGTTTGCCGTTTTGGGCGGAGAGGTTTTTCTCTGCGCCGAGTGCCGCTTTCCTTCAGGCGATCGAGCCGAGGCAGTCATAGAGGATGGCGCAAGCTATTGTACGAGTTATTGTACTAGAAAACCGTGTGCCGATTATCCACACTTTCAGCTTTGCGTCTTTGTGGGTGTTCACTCACGGAGCGCCGTGTGTCATAATCACTCGCAAATGAAGACATTTTTTGACTTGTCCCTCTTATTTTGTGTATGCCGCGCGAAAATTTGCCAACACACTCCAGTAGAGCTCCCTCAGACGAAGATTTGCATACCGAGTCTCGCGAGGGGTCCCGTCTTACTCGTCGTTGGGTGCTCGGCGGGTTGGCTGCGGGGGCGGTAAGCGCGCTGGCGGGCGGCACGCTTGCCCTCCACCGCGCGGCTGACAAAAGAACACGAGAGGCGGAAGAGTTTGCCCAGCGTTTGGCGAAGGGGGAGGACCTTGAAGGATTAAGCTGGCAAGCGTTTGTGGATGCCGTTTATAGGGAGGGAGAAAGATGGTGGCACAACGCCGTGCAGCAAGCACAAGGCGCGCAAGGTCGGTGGAAAAACTCTCTTTCCCGCGCGGATGTGGAGCGCCTTTTGAAGGAGGGTTTTTCCGTCATGGTGCGGGTGGAAGGAAACATGGGCGATATTGTTGAGCGTGGGGTGGAAGAAGGGGGTGAGGTTGTGGCGCAAACTACCGGGTACAATGTCTTGGAGTTGAAAACCTTTGGGCCAGCAGAAATTAACGCTCGCACGGCACTCCAGCTTGCGCGTGAACACCCCAACCTCACCCGCCTTTTGGAGGAGAGGGGAGTGTATGAAAGGGGCACGTTAGCATTTCTCCAACAAAACGGCGCGCGAGCGGATGAGGGGGAAATCGCGCGGCGTTTGAGGCTGTTTGATGTGGGATCGGTTGTGTGGGGCGCTGTGCATTTTACCTGTCTTGCTTCCCTCTACAGCCGTAATCGTGAGGGGGTCGCACAGTTATACAATGCGCGGAGCCTTTTTCTTTCGTGGGCAGCATACAGCGGCACGCCCACCACGCCCGCCGTGAGCGCGCTGCAGAATTTACTTAATGAGTTTGAAGGATTGTTGGGTATTCGCCGACAATCGCTCGTTGTTGACGGAAGCTGGGGGCCGCAGACCAGCAAGGCGCTGGAGGAACTGATAACCCACCTTGAAAAAGGCGCCATGAAGGAAGAAACATCGGAGCGCGCTGAAGATAACCCGCGCGCTCGGGAAGCGCGGGAGGTGTTGCACAAAAGCGCGATTCCGCTCTTACGCTCTTTGTGCGAGTGTAAGGATATTTTAGAAGGAAGAGGACGGCACAATCCGGCGCGGCTTGTGCGTCTTGCGCGCCAGGTGCTGGAAGTACAGCATCAATCCTCACTCTTGCGTGAAGCCCTCTGGAAGGGGTTGTGGGAAACAGAGAAAAAAGGCACAACCGAGAAAGCGCGAGTGGCGGCGAACCTTATTGTCCAGCGCTACAGCGCCTTGATGGAAAGCTACGAGCGCTTGCAAGACATCATAGAGGATTCGCAAGATGTGCGCGAGTTACTTGAAAGTTCTTTAAACCCGGCACAACGAGCATCCTTCGCGCCACTGGCGCAGGATAAACGCGACAAGGCGCGCAACACGATTCGCGATTGGTTTGTGGGGTATCTCAAAGGAAGTGACCAAGACGGCTGGAGGCGCCTTTTGGAAAATGCGTCCCACTTTGAAGAGAAAATGGTGGCGCATATTGGCGGCAGGGCTGCGTACTGGCAGGCGGTGTGGCAGGCGTGGTGGCTGGTTCTCAAAGAACGTGTGCCTCTGCGATGGCAGAGCGACGGATTATTCCCGGGAGCTATCCCCACGCTTCGCCAAGGGGGCTTGTCAGTTGTTGATGTGAGCATTCCGTATCGCCTCGCATTAGCATGGAATTTGCGCGAAAGCGGCGACGCGATAGGAATAAGAGATGACGATAACTAAAAGCAGTGTGCGCGCGCTAATAACAACGCGAGGAGTGGCGGAAGAGGCCCAACTCAGTAAACGGTGGCAGCGCAGCGGCGCGGTTGTCGCGCTCGCATGGGGAGCAATGACCCTTCTGGGCGTGGTGACGCTTGGGGCGAGTGTGGGGGCCCACGGAATCCTCCAACAGCTGATGCAAAACATATCGCCCCATTGGCGGGTGGTGTTGGGAGAATTTTTCTCCGCCTACGGAAGCTGGTGGGGAATAGGAGCCGCGTGGGGAACCCTCTTGGTGCTTACCCGCGGACGGCTCATGCGCACCGTTGTGGCTTCAGGTTTGGTTGTGGTGGGCGTGGTGGTGAGTGGTTGGATCATGAAAGAGTTTTTCGGAGTCCCCCGCCCGAGCGATATGCTCGTGGGAGAAGACGGCTTTCGCTACCCCAGCCTTCACGCTGCCGCCGCGGCGGGGCTGTGGGGGAGTGTGGCTTTTGCGGTGTGGAGGCAAGGGTATAAGAGTTCGCGCGCACTTGCGCTGGTGCTTTTTGTCATCATTGCGGTTGTTGGTATTGGGCGCATGCTGCTTGGCGTGCACTATCCCGTGGATGTCGTGGGAGGTATTCTCCTTGCGGCAGGTTGGATCACGCTCGTGTTTAGATACCTAGACAGTACATCGTGCTCAAGGCGAGGAGGTAGGGTTAGCCAGTGAAAGAAGCCTCCTGCCGCAAGACGCAGCCCTCGCCAACGCTTCGCGTTGCCTTCGGTGCGCTGTGGGCATGAGAGGACTCGAACCTCCACGGGGGTGGCCCCACTGGCTCCTGAAGCCAGCGCGTCTACCAATTCCGCCACATGCCCACTGCCGTGTATGCTATCACAAGGCGACCTATCACAAAAGAGCTTGGTTGGCGTGGTATACTCAGCAGTATATGGCGCAGGGAAGCGTTCCTCTTCTTCTTGGAGCTGCGGTGGTTGTGGTGGCGCTGGGGTTTGCCGGCGGGGTATTGTGGGCAACATCCAAAAACACGCCCCCTTCAGACAACGAGCGCATTGCCGAGTTTTACGCAACGGAAGTTGCCGTGCACAAAAGCGCGCACTCCGTGCGCAAGGCGATTATGCAAGGGGACGACTCTTTTGTGCTGGTGGATCTGCGCTCTCCGCAAGAGTACGAGCGGGAACACATTGTCGGCGCGGTAAACATTCCCGCCTATCGCGACCCGGATACTTCCGCCTATGGGGAAGTGGAGCGTATCGTGCGCGAGTTCCGGAAGTTGCAAGCCGAACACCCCGGCAAGGACATTATCGTGTACTGCTACAGCGCCGCGTGTATGACGGGGAGAAAAATCGGCGCGATGCTCGCGCAACACGGCATTTTCGTGAAGCACCTCACCGTCGGTTGGCAAGAGTGGCGCTATTTCTGGAACTTATGGAATCACGACGGGGAAACACCGGTTGATCTCACTTGGTTTGTCGCCTCCGGCAAGGAACCAGGCCGCTACGAAGGGCCGCGGTTGCCGATGGTGGGCGGCTGCAGCGCGGAGGGTAACGATTTTGGCTGCTAGATCGTTTGTCTTACGCGACATCGATCCTGCCCTATGCCTCGCCGCACCTTTTTGTCTTATCCCAAGCGTCACTCTCCAAAGGCTCCGCCCAAGAAGAGTGAGCTATTTGTTGGGGTGGTGGGGTACGGGTATGTGGGAAAGGCGGTAGCGCGGTTTTTTGCGGAGCGATTTGTCGTTGCAGTGTATGACCCGTATGTGCGGAAATTGCCCCCGGATACGCCACAAGGGGTGCGGAAGGTCGCTTCGCTCAAAGCATTGAAAGAAGCCTTGGTGAGCGTGGTGTGCGTGCCGACGCCGCAAAGGGAGGACGGTGCTGCGGAAGTGAGCATTGTTGAGGAGGTGGTGCGCACGCTTCCGACGGACCTCATTGTCATCAAAAGCACGGTGCCGCCTGGCACCACACAGCGCCTGCGCGAGGAAACAGGCAAGCGCATCGTGTTTTCTCCCGAGTATATTGGAGAAGGGAAGTACCCCGTGTTTTCCGAAGGCGAGCGGGCGTATCCACACCACACGGATATGCGCCAGCACCGCTTTCATATTTTTGGTGGGCCGCGAGAAGACACGCGGCGCGCGGCTGAGATTTGGCAGAAGGTCGCGGGCCCCCAAGTGCGCTATTTACAAACCGACAGCACGACGGCAGAGCTGGTGAAGTACGCCGAAAACAGCTACCTTGCCCTCAAGGTTACTTTTTGCAACCAACTGTATGACCTCGCGCAAGCGCTTGGCGTGGATTACCACGAATTGCGCGAGCTCTGGCTTGAGGACGGACGCGTTGAACCTTCTCATACCTTAGTGTACCCGGACAGCCGCGGCTTTGGCGGAAAGTGTCTTCCCAAAGACACTGCCGCGATTCTCGCGGTCGCGCGTAAGGTTGGGGTGGACTTTTCGGTGATGAAGGCCGCAGTTGATTACAATCGTTGGTTGCGAAAAACACTCGAGGACTGACGGAAGAGAAATAAACTATATTAAGAGAAATCGTCAGCAGCCCTCTTTATTTGTCACTCGTTCTCCCTTCGAGTTCTTTACGAGCGAGCCGCTCTAGCGCTAGTAAGATTAAGTACAGCGCTTTTAATTCTTCGGTTCTTTCTTGTACCCTTACAGAGCTTCCGATAAGCCTTTCTTCCTCCAATCTTTTTTTCTGCCCTTTACTCTTTGCTCGTGATAATGACTCGAGTTGGAGGAGAGCATCTTCGACTTTTTCTTTCACTCCTTCAATAAGCCAGAGAGGGAGAACGACGCCCCTGTCTCTTTCGCTTTCAGCGGGCGGAAGAAAGGCTTGAAGGAGGTGTACGGGAGTGTAGCGATACGTGGCTAGCGGCTCAGACACTATGCCTTCTGCGCTGTATTTTTGAAACTCCCCGTATAATCGGTGAAAGTATCGGATGAACTCACTCATTAAAAACTCTTTCACTTTCGGATCAACCGGTTCAGGTTTATGAGCCCCTAAGCGGAGAGATTCTGGCAAAGCTGTGCCTCGGAATAGTTTTGGGTCGGGCAGTCCCTCTTCTGGTGAAGAAAGCCAAACGGGAGTGTCTTGCTGAGGGAATAGTCGTTCTTCGTCTCCGGGGCCATTCATAAAGAATAGTGTTATTCAAGGATAGCAGAATACACCATCGTCGAGAAGATAGGAATAGAAAAGGTGGAGAACGCGCGTCTTCTCTTCACGAGTACCCTTGCTTTGCTGGAGGTATCTTTGAGCGTTTGCGCAAACTTTTCGAGGGAGGAAAACGGACTTCTTCTCCAGGTTCGCGAAGCGTGGTCTCAATCATCACTTCGTCTTTTGCAATTTTGGCGAGGACCCCTGTGCAATGCGCGCCGCAATTGTTGCCCAACTACCTTTCAGGAGATTTTCTCACATTGTCACTTCCTTGTTTTCCACCATGCTTTCCCGCCCAAAGGGAGGATGAGGGGGGTAAAAAGGATTCAGGGGGAGGGTGGAATGTCACGCGCCTCGCTAAGGGCATGGTAGAATGGTCGCGATGAGTTGGCAAGCGTTCTTTACCGGCAAGCGCGTTACGGTGATGGGGTTGGGTTTGCTGGGGCGCGCGGTGGGAGACGCCGAATTTTTAGCGCTACACTGCGCGGAGGTTACCATCACGGATCTCAAAGACAAAGAAGCACTCGCGACTTCCGTTGCGCGCCTCACCCGCTATCCCAACATTCGCTTTGTGCTGGGGCGGCACGAGCTCTCGGATTTTGAAGGGCGCGATTTTATCTTGAAAGCCGCCGGGGTTCCACTCGAGAGTCCCCACATCGCACACGCGCGCCAACACGGTATTCCCGTTGAGATGAGCACGGCGCTGTTTGCCGCGTTTGCCGGCATTCCTATCATCGGCGTGACGGGAACGCGCGGCAAAAGCACCACCACGCACCTTATTCACCACACACTCTTGCAGGCGGGCGTTCGCGCACTCTTGGGGGGCAATGTGGCGGGGGTTTCTACGCTCGCGCACCTACCAAGAGCAGGAGAGTACGAAGTCGCGGCACTTGAGCTTGATTCGTGGCAGTTGCAGGGATTTGGCGAGCGGCGCCTTTCTCCCCAACTTGCGGTGTTTACATCGTTTATGGAGGATCACCAAAACTACTATCCTTCCATGGAGCGCTATTTTGCTGACAAGGCGCACATTTTTGCTCACCAAAACAAAGACGAGGGCGTTTTGGTCGCATCTCCGCAAGTGATTGCCGCGATTGGCGCTTACGGCTACGCGCGGCAGGTGCCAAAACGGGTCGTGATTGCGCAACCAACGGAGGAAGTGCCCCCCACGCCCCAGTTGTTGGGCGCGTACAACCGATGGAACGCGGCTGTAGCGTATCACGCCCTGCGCGTATGGGGTTTATCATATGAGGATATACAGCACGGCTTTGCTTCGTTTCGGGGCGTGCCGGGGCGGCTGTCGTTGGTGCGGGAATGGGAAGGGGTTGCGTTTTATAACGACACCACAGCAACGACGCCGCAGGCGGCGCGCGCGGGCATTCAAGCGCTCGTCGAGCGACACAAAAGGGTGGTTGCCATTATGGGGGGATCCGACAAGCGAATTTCTGAGGAGGAATACGCGGCACTTGCTGATTTGATAGCACGAGAAGAGGTGCAGGTTGTGTTGTTGGAAGGAAGCGGCACGCCACGGCTCGCGCGCCTTCTTGAGGAGCGCGGGGCTGCCGCCGAGGGGCCTTATGGGAGTATGGATGAAGCCGTCTCCCGCGCGCGCGAGCTCGCGCGCGCGGGAGACGCCGTCGTTCTTTCCCCCGCTTTTGCCTCCTTCGGCTTGTTTCAAAATGAGTTTGATCGCGGGGAGCAGTTTGAGCGGGAGGTTAGGGGTTAAGCGGACGCATTTCCCGATGAGGCTCTCTGCGCTGGAGGGAATTTTGACTAACTGAGGTGCTGCACGATGGCGCTGTGCCATTCTTGCAACCTCTGTGTTGCCGCCTGCGGGTCAAGAAGCGGTGCAGGTGCCTCCAAATAGCCGAGGAGGAGTTGTCGCACAACATCTCCTTGCCACTCATCAAGAAAATCGGCAACCCTTCGCAACTCCTTCACGGTGTAGTGAGGAGGAATGAGGCGGCGCGTTTGTTCCCAGTGGTTGAAGAAAGTCTTGGTAAGCAGGAGGTTATGAGATTTTGCTTCCAATATCGCCTTTCCTTGCGGTTGTGTGAGGAGGGTGGGGAAAGCGACGAGCGCGGTAAGAAGGGCATACAACTGAGCTGTCTGCCGTGCTGGTCCACCTTGTATTTCAAACACGACGTCCCCGGTATTTTCCCCAACACCGAAATGAGCGGCGCGAGAAGAAAGACAGATTCGCAGCAAAAAAGTATTGTCTTCTTCTGTCTGCTCTTCCTTTTCCTCTTCTCGCGCTCTATCTGAAATCTCCTTGTCCTCTACTTTAACCTCAAAAAATGTGGGATTAATGATGCCCCACGCGAGAAGGCGCCGACACATCTCTGGCTTTTGGGCGCAGATATTGAATAGAGTTTGAGTGAGGGGAAGGGGCTGGTTACTCTCTTGGATTTGGTCGATGAGGTGCGCAAAGAGTGTTTGCCCGCGATCCCAGGTGCACTCTTCTAGCTCGAATTCATCAATTGACGAGGAGTCACCAGTGGACGGGTTGTTTTGGCGCATAAGTGGTTCGCAGATGGCAACCCACTGCTCCAACAAAAACACGGCCTGCTCAACGGGTTCTTCTGGGATACCCGCGATTTGCAGCCCGGAAGGTTTCGGCTTGCGCCCTCCTTCACCGAAATGCGGCATTGCAGATTATACTATCATAAAACCGGCAAGATGCTGAGCTGGGAGCGTATCATCGCGGTTTGTTGTTGGCCTCCGGTTGGAATTATGCACGGCGAGTAGCACGCGCTCCTTCCCTCGCGGTGAGGAAAAGAGTAAAGTGGTAGGTATGAAAACGCAGTTTGTGGTGCCGCGTGTTGTGTATTTTGTGGGGATTGGGGGGATCGGGATGTCGGCCCTTGCGCAATGGTATGCGGCGCGCGGGGCGCGGGTGAGCGGGTCGGATCGGGATACCGATTCTCCTGTCGTCGCGCAGTTGCGCCGCAAGGGTATTGAGGTACGCGAAGGGCACAGCGCGCGGTTCGTGCCGACCGACGCACAACTCGTGGTGTATTCCGACGCGGTTCCGCCGGATAACCCCGAGCGCGAGGAGGCGCGAAGGCGCGAAGTGCGGACCCTCTCGTATTTTCAAGCGTTGGGCGAGGTGAGCCGCGCCTTTCCCCGCGTGGTTGCCGTTGCGGGCAGCCACGGGAAGACCACGACAAGCGCGATGCTTGCGCTTGCGCTTGTGGCTGCCGGACGAAAGCCGACGGCGTTTGTCGGTTCCCTCGTGCCGCAGTTTCCCGAGGGGAGCAACCTTCTTTTTGGGGGGCAAGATGTGTTGGTCGTGGAAGCGTGCGAGTATCGGGCGCACATTCGCGAGTTCGCAATCACGCATCTTGTCCTTACCAACCTCGAGTGGGATCACACAGACTATTTTGCCTCGGAGGATGCGGTGATCGCCCTCTTTCGGGAGGTGATAGCACGGCTGCCGGAAGGAGGGGTGGTGGTTGCCAATCCAACGCTCCCCCTGGTTGCCCGCGCGCTCGCGGCGCTTTCCAACGGAGCGCGCATTGTTGATTATACGCGCGAGGAAGCGCCTTTACTTCTTGTTCCCGGGGTGCACAACCGCGCCAACGCGCAGGCGGCGCTTGCGGCGGCGCGCGAAGTGCTAGGGGATGATGCCGAAGCGCTCCGCGCAGCGCGCGAAGCGGTTGCCAACTTTCGCGGCGTGTGGCGGCGATTTGAGCGCTATGGGCAAAGCGCAGCGGGAGCCGAAATTGTTGACGATTACGCCCACCATCCAACGGAAATTGCCGCGACCTTGCACGCGGCGCGCGAGGTGTTCCCAGGGCGCCAGATTGTCGTGCTATTTCATCCACACCTCTATTCCCGCACGCGCGATTTGTTTGACGATTTCGCGCGCGAGTTGTCGCGGGCGGATGAGGTGTATCTCTTGCCCATTTACCCCGCGCGCGAGCGCGCGGAGGATTACCCCGGCGTTTCCAGCGACACCCTCGCGCGCGCCATTAACACCATGAGCGGTAACGCGCGCCTGGCGCGCACGCTGGAGGATGCCGCAAACAAACTCTCTGCATACGGCCCCGACAATGTCATCATCACAATGGGAGCAGGCGAAGGCTACAAGGTTGCCCGTGCCCTGCGGGAAGGCAAGATGCAAGGTTGATGCGTATTGTTTGATGGGATGGCAAAAAGAGCCGCCGGGGGGACCGGCGGCTTATGTCGGACCTCGAGAGGCTCTACCCTCGGAGTGCCCCCATGGCGTGGGATCAGGGAGGCGTCTTTAAGATAATTCTTTTCTCAGAAGTAGTCAAATGTGGGCTGTGGACAGCGGAGGATTCTTTCTCTTGATTGATTGCAATCTACTTACCCAAACCCAACCAATCACAAAAAAGCCGCGGGCAAGGCCCGCGGCAAGCAAGTATAGGGAGGAAACGCCTCAAGTGTGGGAAGCACCCTGCCCTTACGAAGGGGAGGAGATGCGTCCCAAACTTAACTTATACCGTCTTAACGACTTCGTCAAGAGCCACTTTTTGTGTGGTTATTCTGTTTTGCAAAGTGTCTCTCTGTCTCTTTCTTCTAACTCGGATGCACGAATTTTTATGCTGTTCGCAAGCGAGATACGGCTGCTTCTCCTTGCATTGTTTAACGGCATTATTGCGCTATGGGAACGCTTGCTGTTGTTGCAACACCACTTGGCAACTTGGAGGACATCACCTTACGCGCCCTGCGGATACTGCGCGAGGCGGACTTGGTTCTCGCGGAAGACACGCGCCGTGCGCGATCACTCCTCTCGGCGCTGGAGATACCCGCGCCGCGCCTGGCGCGCACGCTGGAGGATGCCGCAAAAAAACTCTCTGCGTATGGCCCCGACAGCGTCGTCATCACAATGGGAGCGGGCGAAGGCTACAAGGTTGCCCGCGCCCTGCGGGAAGGTAAGACGCAAAGCTGACGCGTCTTATTTGCGACGAAGCGGCAAACAAAAAAAGGACCGGCGGTGCGCAGGCATGCCGCCGGTCAAACTCCCGCCCCCGCGAGGGGGGCGGTGGGAGGGAGGCACCTTCATCTAGTAATAATTCTTCTCTCAGGGCTTGTCAAGCACGGGTTGTGGACAACGCGGAGGAATTTTGCGGGCGCTTCCGCCGAATGTTGCGCGAGAGGCGGCGCGTAAATAAGATCAAGTACAACACCACTCTTTGACTCAATCATGAAAAAAGCCGCGGGCAGAGCCCGCGGCTAGTGGTAGGGAGGAAACGCCTCAAGTCGGGTGTTTCGACACGATGATATACCTTTGTGATAACCTTGTCAAGAGGATCTCGTTTGCCAATATTGACGCTCCAAATCGCGCTCTGTACAGAAACTTTTTGTTGAAAATACGGACTGCTTGCTCCTTGCTTCGTTTAACGGCATTATTGCGCTATGGGGACGCTTGCCCTTGTCGCAACGCCGATAGGCAACTTGGAGGACATCACCTTGCGCGCCGTGCGGGTATTGCGCGAGGCGGACTTGGTTCTCGCGGAAGACACGCGCCGCGCGCGTGCGCTCCTTTCGGCGCTCAAGATCCCCGCGCCGCGCCTTGCGCGCGCCGATGAAGCGGCGCTCGCGCGCGGGAGCGCGCAGCGTGAAGCGCTACGCGTGTTACGCGAAGGCGGGTTGGTCGCGTTTTTGACCGACGCGGGAACCCCGGGCGTTGCCGACCCCGGATGGCGCCTTGTTACAAGCGTTCTCGAAGCGGAACCTGAGGCGCGGCTTGAGGTTGTTCCGGGACCTTCCGCTTTGACGGCAGCGCTTGTGGCGGCGGATTTTCCCGTTGAGCGGTTTGTCTTTTTTGGCTACCCGCCGCGCAAAAAGGGGAGGGCAGGCTTTCTCGCGGACATCGCGCGCGAAACGAAGCCCGCCGTTTTCTTTGAAAGTTCACACCGCATCGCGCGCACGCTTGCCGAGCTCGCGCGCCTTGCCCCAGAGCGCCACGCCCTCTGGGCGCGGGAAATAACCAAGGCGCACGAACAATACCTGCGCGGGCCTTTGTGCGCGCTTGCCGAAGCGGTTGAGCGCGATGCTCAGCTCGCGCGCGGCGAACACACGCTCGTGCTTGCGGCCGCGCCCCCTCGCGCTCGTTAGGCCGCTGTGGCATACTAAAGCGGTATGCCACTACGAAAATTCAGCACGCTTCTTTTGCTGTTGGGTTTTGCGGGCATGTTCCTTGCCATTGCGGGCATTCCGCGCGATTGGAAGGACATTGGCTTTCTCCTTGTTGGCGCGAAGACGCTCGCGCTCGGCATTTGGATTCGCACGCATCTGCCCTCGCGGTCTTCTCGTGAAGCTCGCGCGTCCGCCGGACGACGCGTCCCGCGCAGAGGGCCTTCGCGCGGGCCATTTGAGCGAGAGGAAGAATTCCAATCACATCGGAAAGAGGCGGGCTCAGTTGAATCCGCGCCGGAGTCACATAATTCTCGTGAGGCATTTGAGGGTGACCACGCGCGCTTACCAAGAGAATGAGGAAGTATGGCGCGCCCCCACAAACCGCACGCCGCGCGAAGGAGAGCCGTACGCGCCGCGACGCTTTCAGCATTAACCGTTGCCGTGGCGGGAGGGTTGTTGTGGGCGGCAACGGTGTTTTCCGGGGTAACCTACCGCGCCGCGCCGCCAAGCGCTGCGCAAACAGCTGTAGCCACTGAAGCGGCGGCAAGCACACAAACGGCAAGGGCCGATGGGGAGCAGGAAGCCGCGCAATCCGCCGACTCTCAAGAAAAAGCCGCAGCACCGCCCGCGCTGTATCTGCCCACCCCCGAGCCGGTGCGCGCGGTTTATATGAGTCAGTGCGTCGTAGGAACGCCGTCGTTGCGCGAGAAGCTTGTGCGCCTCATTGAGGAGACCGAGCTCAACGCTGTGGTGATTGATGTGAAGGACTACACAGGAACGATTGGCTTTCCCACCAGTCACCCTCTCTTGCGCGACGCGGCAATGCAGCACTGCGGCGCGCGCGATATGCGCGAGTTCGTGCGCCGCCTCAACGAAAAGGGTATTTATACCATTGCGCGCATTACCGTCTTTCAAGATCCGTGGTACGCCCTGCGCCACCCCGACGAGGCGATTCAGCACAAAAGCTTGCCCGGAGAGGTGTGGCGCGACAAGAAGGGTTTGTCGTTTGTTGATGTTTCCGCGCGGCCGTTTTGGGATTACATCCTCGCGCTCGCGCGGGAAGCGCGCGCCGTTGGGTTTGACGAGCTGAATTTTGATTACATTCGCTTTCCGTCTGACGGCGATATGGAAAGCGTTGCGTTTCCTTGGACAAAAGACACACCCAAACCGGAAGCCCTTGAGCGCTTTTTTGCCTTTTTGCACCAAGAACTACGCGAACGCGACCATATCCCCATTTCTGCCGACTTGTTTGGTATGACCACGACAGTGCATCACGACCTCAACATCGGGCAGGTTTTGGAGCGCGCCGCGCCGTACTTTGATTTTATCGCGCCAATGGTCTATCCTTCGCACTATCCCCCCGGCTATCTCGGCCTTGCCAACTCCAACAGCGATCCGTACCGCGTTGTCTTTAATGATCTTTCCGAGGCAGCGCGCCGCCTTGAGGCAACCACAACACCCATCCGCACCTTGCGCAACGAGTCGCCCAAGATGCGCCTTGAAGTCATCCCTGCCTCGTCCTCCACGCCAACCACGACGCGCGAAGTCTTCACGGGCCTCTATCAAAAGTCTGCCTATCCCCGCACCCTGCTGCGGCCGTGGCTGCAGGATTTTGATTACGGGGGCAACTACGGACCTAAGGAGGTGCGTGCGCAAATACAAGCGGTGTATGACGTGGGGCTGACCTCTTGGATGCTCTGGTCGCCGTCGAATCGTTACACGAGTGAAGCGCTTGAGCATTCTGGTGCGCAAGCGCCGGGAGGGTAGCGGCCACCTTGCGCCGCGCGAAGCACGGCGCAAGGTGGCTGTGCTACACTATCTGATGTATGCCCCACGAGCCGCGCTGGGAGGAAAACCCCGATTCGGTGGTGCTCATTGGCGAAACAACCGCCCGCGCGGCAGCGACACTCTTCGGGATCAAAGCCAAAGACCGCTTGCGCCACCTTTACGCCATTGGAAAAACCGGCATGGGTAAGTCAACCCTGTTGGAGAACCTTGCCATTCAAGACATTCGGCGAGGGGCGGGAATTACCTTTGTTGATCCGCATGGATCCTCCGCTGAGCACTTGTTGGATTTCATTCCCAAGGAGCGCGTGCGCGATGTTATCTACTTTGCGCCGTTTGACCTCGCCCATCCCATCGCGTTCAATGTGCTGGAAAAGGTGGATCCCGACAAGCGGCACCTCATTGTTTCAAGCCTAATGGCGACCTTTGAAAAAATTTGGGTGGACGCGTGGTCTGCCCGTATGGCGTACATCCTCCAAAATACCCTGAGCGCCCTGTTAGAGTATCCGGGCGCGACGCTCTTGGGAGTCAATCGAATGTATGTCGACAGTGAGTTTCGCAAGCATGTGGTGGAGCATATTACCGACCCCGCCGTCAAATCGTTTTGGAAAGACGAATACACGAAATACACCGACCGCTACGCTGCTGAAGCAACGCCGGCCATTCAAAACAAAATCGGCCAATTTGCTTCTAACGCGATGATCCGCAACATCGTCGGGCAGGAGCACACCTCCTTTGACTTGCGGCGCGTGATGGATGAGCGCAAAATTCTCATTGTCAACCTTTCCAAAGGGAGAATTGGAGAAGACAACGCGCGCCTTTTGGGCGCGATGTTGGTGACGAAGCTCTATCTGGCGGCAATGTCGCGCGCGGACACTTCGCCTCAGGAACTCGCGGCGCTTCCGCCGCACTATTTGTATGTTGACGAATTTCAATCGTTCGCCAACCGAACCTTTGCCGACATTCTCTCGGAAGCTCGCAAGTTTAAGCTCGCGCTCACGATAGCCCACCAATACATTGAACAAATGGAAGAAGAAATCCGCGCCGGCGTTTTTGGTAATGTCGGGACGATGATAACCTTCCGCGTCGGCGCGTACGACGCGGAAGTGCTTGAGCGCGAGTTTGGCCCCAAAATCACCGCCCAAGACCTCGTCAACCTCGGCTTCGCGGAAATTTACATTCGCCTCATGGTGGACGGCATTACCTTACAACCTTTTTCCGCGCGGACGCTCCCGCCCTTCCCGCGGCCGCAAGAGAGCTACCGCGCGATGGCGCTTGCCGCGTCGCGCGCGCAGTGGTCGCGCGACCGCAAAGCTGTGGAAGAAGAAGTCTTGCGCTGGCACGTGCCGGTCGTGTCGGAAGCGACACAACTCAAGCGCGAACGCAAAGAGCTGCGCCGCCAACAGCGATTAAGCGACAATCAACAAAATGGTGCAACGCAAGGAAAAGGTGCGCGAACTGCCACGCAAAAAGAGAGCGCTTCTCAACCAAACGCCGAGGGCAAGCAGGAGGCGCAACCGTTTGATGACCTTGGCAGCGCGAATGCTTCTGGAGCCCAAGCACGGGCTGGCGCCTCACGCGATGCGCAATTCGCTTCCTCGTGGCAGTTGGGCGATATTCTTGCCGCCGTGCTTGCGCAAGAAGCGCAAAAAGGAAAAGAATCGCACGATCGTGCGGCCAGCGTGGACGAGAGGCACAAGCAGGAGGCTAAGGTAGAGAATGAAACACTGCGCGAGCTTCTCCTGCGTCTGCACCGTATAGAAACAAAGCTTGGGCAAGCGATCCCTTCGCGCAAGCAAGGAGGGAAGCAAGGCGGTGGGAAAGGGGAGCAGGGCGAGCAGGCCCCACCGCAGGATCTTCAGCGCCTCCTTGCCGTGGAAGAAGACGCGGCGTCTGAACGCGATGCCAAATCTTATGCAGAGAATAAGCGTAGCGAGAAAGAGGCTTCCTAGCGTTGGCGGTTTGTCGGCTCTCGTGCTTGTTGGGTTGGTTGTTCCATCATTGGCGCGGTCGGCCGTGTGGATAAGCGAAGTCGCGTGGATGGGGGATGCCGAGTCGCCCAACCATGAGTGGATTGAAATCACCAATGACGCCGACGCGCCCGTGGATCTCACTGGCTGGACGCTGTCCGCGCGCGATGGCTCTCCGTCTCTTTCGCTTGCCGGGTCGCTCGCACCAAAAGAAGTTGTTGTTTTCGAGCGTACTTCCGACGCTTCCGCCCCCCAAGCCGCGGCGTTTGCGATTTACACGGGCGCGCTTTCCAACCAAGGGGAAGTTCTCGAACTGCGCGATGCATCGGAGGTGGTGGTTGATGTGGTTGACGGATCAGACGGCTGGGCGATAGGCGGCAACAACGAAACGAAAGAAACACTCCAGCGTTCGGCGAAAGGCAGCGCGTGGTTTACCGCCGCGGCAACACCCGGCCATCTTTCCTCTGCTTCTTCCGGCGAAACATCCACAAACCAGAACACAAACCAGAACGAGGGAGCACTTCAACACGCTTCTCAAACTTCCAATGGCGCCGCGAACTTGTCTTCCCGCCCGGGAAGCTACGCGCCGCAAGACGCACCTTTGGAAGATCCTCTGCCGTGGATCGTGCGTATTGAGCGCGATCCCGTCGCTCCGGTTGCCGGCGCGCCCGTGCGGTTTTTCTCGCGGTTGTGGGTAAAAGACAGGGGAAAACTGCTTGAGGAGGGCTATTGGGCGCTTTGGAACTTTGGCGACGGAATCAGCGAGCGGGCGCTCCACGCCACCCATACCTACCACTACCCAGGCACCTACATGATCACGCTCACCGTGGGCCGCGACGGGTCTTCCGCGACCATCACGGCGCGCAGTACCCTGCGTGTGCAAGAGGCGCGCGTTGTTGTGGCGGAAGCAAATCCACAATGGATCACGCTTGCTAACGAAGGCGGTGACGATGTTGATATTGGAGGCTGGCAGATTGTCGGCAAGGGCGCGCGTTTTGTTTTTCCCCAAGGATCGATGCTAGCCGCCCGATCGAGCGTGCGCTTTGCGAGCGATGTGATGCAAATCGCTCCGCGCGGGCGCGAGGAAATCGCCCTGCTTTATCCCAACGGAAAACCCGTCACGGTTGAAAATGCCGAGGTTTCGCAAGAAGCGGGGAAAGAAACATCGCCTCCTTCCGCCTCCTTCGGCGGCGCCGCTACAGCAGGAAGTGCAATCCCCAGCGCGGCAAGCGGCCCTTCCCAACAATCAACCTCGCCAACACAAACATCGCGCAACGCAAGCGCGCGTCCCTCTGGGATAATCAAGCAAGACACGGCTTCCGCGCAGTCAGTGCCAAAAGAAGTGGAAGCCGCACAGCACGATCCAGCTTCCACAACCGTCAGCCGTGTCCAACTTACCGCCTCCGCGGAAGGGGCGCTCCTGCCGGCCGGCTACGCGACGCTCGCCCTGCTTGCGGTGGGTGGTGCGGCGCTCGCGTGGTTTTTTGGAGGCCTGCTTTCTTATGAACACGGCACAGAAGACGCGGGCGCCGCTTCTCCTCATCCTTTCGCAAGTGCGCCGCCCAATAACGACAATGGAAAGAGTAACAATATTGGGTCCACTTCAGCGCGCGAAATAGCAAGCCGCTACACGCTTTTTCCGTAACCTGTGCTAGGATCGCCGTATGACGCACCAATCGGCCGACGCCTTCCAACCTTCCTCTCCGGAAAGAGACGAGCCGCAACTGGCGGTTGTCACGGGCGGCGCGGGCTTTATTGGTTCGCACCTCATCAAGCGTCTGCTTGCCGAAGGTTGGCGCGTTATTTCGCTCGATAACTATTTCACCGGATCCGAAGAAAATCATCAACCGGGCGCCGAATACCGCCGCGGTCACACGAAAGACATCGCCAAACACATTCCCGAAATACCTCATATTATTTTTCATTTAGGTGAGTACGCGCGGGTCACGCCCTCCCTTGAGGAACCGTATCTCGTGTGGGAACACAACCTTACGGGGAGCGCGGCGGTTTTGGAGTGGGCACGCACGCGTTCACCGGCGCCTTTTGTGGTGTACGCCGCGTCTTCCACGAAATTTGCGCAGGGGGAGGAGGGGCGCTTTCTCACACCCTACACTTTTGCTAAAACAACGGTTGCCGACCTCGTTCAGGCGTATCAAAAATGGTTCAACCTTTCGGTTGCTGTTGTGTATTTCTACAATGTCTACGGGCCGGGCGAACCGGCAGACGAGCGTGGGACGCTGATCGCGCGATTGCTTGCGGCTCGGCGTGCTGGTAAACCACTGCCGCTGCGCAAACCGGGGACGCAGCGGCGCCACTTTACCCATGTTGAAGACATCGTAGTCGGTCTTCTTACTATTGCTCACCAAAAGGCGGAAGGAGAATTTTCGCTTGGCGCTCCTTACGATGAGTACTCCATAGAAGAAATAGCTCGGATGATAGGAGGTCCTATTGTGTGGCTGGATCCTCTCCCTGGGGATCGTTCTTCCTCGCACCTTGACATATCGGCCGCGCAAGCACTCGGGTGGCAACCGCGGCAACATCTTGCTGACTATATCGCGCAAGAACTTCGCGCGATGGAACAAGAAGCCCAACTATGCGTTGGTGGATGACAGGACAACTTTCTGCTTCTGGCGCAACGGGGGAATTACCGCACATTCTCGTGTTTTCGCTCGCGTATCGTCCTGTGGCTAGTGGAGCGGAAATAGCGCTTGAGGAGACAACATCGCGCATCCCTGACATACGCTTTACTATCATCACCCGCCTTTTTGAACCCAACGCGCCGCGTGAGGAGACGATCGGGAATGTGCGCGTGGTGCGCGTGGGCTTTGGTAACGCGTACATTTCTAAAATGTTGTTTGTCCTGTTGGCGGCTTTGAAGGCGCGCGCTCTCGCGCGGCGCGAGCGAGTTGATGGAATGTGGGCGCTGATGACCTATATGCTGTGGCCAACGGTGCTTGCATATTGGCTGGGGGTGCGCGTGCCGTGGGTGGTGTCGCTGCAGGATGGAGATCCGTATGAAAAAGTGTTTGAGCGGTGGTTTGTGCGTCCTTTCGTGTGGATCTTGGATTACGGTTTTCGCCGGGCATGCGTGGCACACGCGATTTCCCGCGCGCTTGCCGAATGGCCGAGCAAACGAGGTTCGCATGTGTCGGTTGTGGTGATTCCGAACGCGGTAGATGAAGCGCAGTGGCGTCACGAGCCCACTCAAGACGACGCGCGCGCACTGCGCCGCAAACTCGGGTTGGCAGAAGACGATTGCGTCCTCTTTAACGCCGCGCGCCTTGTGTACCAGAAAGGGCACGACACGGTGATTCGCGCGCTCACGCGTCTGCCAGAAAGGGTAAAGTATGTCATTGCCGGGGAAGGGGCGGATCGCGAAAAGTTGGAGGCCCTCGCTAAAGAATTTGGCGTCGCGCATCGTGTTATTTTTCTCGGCGTCTTGCCGCGCGAAGAAGTGCCCCGCTATCGCAACCCCCACTTCGCGCAAGTGTTCATCGGACTTTCTCGTTCGGAAGGGTTGGGTAATTCCTTCCTCTCGGCAATGGCCGGGAGGGTGCCGGTCGTAGCGACGCATGTGGGAGGTCTTGCGGATTTCGTGTTTGACGAAAAGCGCAACCCCGACCAAAAACCAACCGCGTGGGTTGTTGATCCGGACGACTCTGAAGGGGCCGCCGCGGCCGTGCGCGCCATTATGGAAAACCCCGAGAAAGCCCGCGCCGTTGCCGAAAACGCGCGGAAGTTCGTGGAAGAGAACTTCCGTTGGGACGTGGTTGCCAAGCGGGTGCGCGCACAAGTGCTCGAACCGGTGGTGGCGGGCAAGTGTGAAGTGTGAAGTGCTTTAACCAAAGACTTTGAGGAAAGAGCGCTACGGCAACAAGAAGGCGCATAG
>RFKD01000017.1 GCA_003694545.1 Candidatus Parcubacteria bacterium
AGCTTTCCGATACGCTATGTGATTCAGCTGGTGAAGTCTGAAGATGTGTTCCCGCTCCTCTATAGCATGGCGGAGGACCGATGGGAGGTTGCGCTGCCCGGCCTCGGCGGCGCACCCGGAAGCTTGTCTGCGAGCGCGGACAGATTGAGGGCGCCCTTTAAAAAATCTTGCAAGGCGCTTTCCCTCCCGCGCCGCGGTGCCGCCCTTGCGTCCTTCCTTCGTAAGGAAGGGTGGCAAGAGTGGTCCGCGCCGACAAAACGAAAGAAGGGCGCTTCGGGAGACGCCTTCGTCCTGCCGATCCGAACGCATCGGAGAGTGCAGCTGCAATTCCTAGATCGGCTCGTGCGCCATACCCGAGCCCCGCGACACCATCAATACCTCATCCAACTCCAAGAACCTTCCTTAATCGCGGAAGCGGTCGTGCCGTACCGGTTTCAGTATGAACAGCTGAAGGAGGTGGTCGGCCGTAAAGCTCCCTTAACGGAACTGGAGCAGTGGGGGTACCATCAGATGGGAGAGCCTGAAAAGCGTCGCCTTTTTTACGCGCTACCCATAACGATCGCTCACGGCGGCAAGGCGCCGGCAAAGGGATCAAAGGGAGCGTTGCGAGTTGTGGGTGTTGATGTGGGAGAGTATGGCGTCGCGTGGGTGGTGCTCAGGGGGGAAGAAGGCGCCAAAGACGCCGAACCGACGACGCTTGCCCTCCATTCTATGGGCTTTGAATCATCAGGAGCCCTGCGTAAAATTCGCGACCGCTATGAAGAAATACAGGCTCGTCAACAGCGCAGCGACTTCAGTGAGCGCACAACGAAGGTGGCGCGCGTGCGCGAGCAGGCGATTACAGCCCTGCGCAACAAGCTTCACGATGTCTTGCTGCGCCACCGCGACGGGAAGATAGTATACGAGTATAACATCAGCGCGTTTGAAACGGGGTCGCAGCGTGTGGTGCGGATTTACGATTCCGTGAAGCGGGCGGATGTTGATCTGAAGGCGCAGGGCAAATTAAGCCCTCGACATCTCTGGGGGGATAAAGTGGCAGCTCCTTTGCCAGGCGCGCAGCTGGGAGCCGCCCATTCGAGTTATTTGTGTTCCCACTGTTGTCGGGGCGTGCATCAAAAAGGAAATGGGGCGACGGTGCGTGCCGTTCGGTGGAGTTCTCTGGGAGGGAAGAGGACTGAACAAATTGTGGAGCTGGATTGGAAAGGAGATATTGTGCTGGGTTATGTGGAAGGGAAGGCGCTTTCTCCGGGCGACACGCTTTCTTTCAGTGAAGCGCAACGGGCGGCAAGGGCGTACGCGCGTCCTCCCATCGTCAAGGAAAACGGGGCGACAATCACTCTTACGGATAGGGGTGATGAGGTAGCGCGTCAGCTCGGCATTGCCGCCGACGACCTTATTCGTTTTGCTGCCGCGCGGGGCAATAGCTCGGTCTTTGTCTGTCCGTTTGCCGATTGCGGGCACATTGCTGACGCTGACGCGCAGGCGGCGCTTTGGATGGCGCTGCGGTATGTTGTTCGCAAGCCTACGCTCGGGAAGAAGGGGAAGAAGAGTAAAGCGGGAGCAAAAGAAGAAAAGGATGATCTTGAAAAGATAATCGCTTCCACTTTAGTTCTTGCGAAATCACACCGCCTTACTGTCCCGCTCAATGTTCGGCTCACAGGTTGGCGCTCCGACATACATCGGTTTTGAGTGGAGGAGCGCGAAAGGTGAAGCGAGGGTTGACGCGCTCCAAATTTTGTGCTAAAAGAATGTTGCCCAGAAGGCATAAAATCCCTCGGGGCATATTCTGGCGCCAGTGGAAGAAGGTTTGCCGCCTTAAGGCAGAAAAACACCCCCGCCCGCGCTTCGCGCGGGCGGGGGTGTTTTTTGAAGGGGGTAGGGAAGGGGAAGCACCATTCGGCACCATTGCGATGGGGCCTTGCACCTTCGTTCCCTTGTGAACACTTCAGAGCACCTCAATTTTCCCAATAAGGGGCAGATCTTCTTGATCGTATCCTCGCGCAAGGCGCGCTCGCACCGAGCACAACAAAAAGCGTATCGCGCGCACATTGTTGCCCTTAAAGCCGATGAGTTGCTGGCGCGCCTCATCGTCCGGCGGGACGAGGAAGAATCGGTAGGCGGCGCGACCAATAAAGTCTTTTTCTTCGACAATATGCACACGCACAAACTTTCCCGTAAGTCCGCGAGCAAGCAGCGCGAGCGCGATCTTCAGTTGTTGGGAGGATGGTGCAATTCGGGAGGATGAACGGATAGGGGTAAGGGGAGAAACAAGTGTCATACACTGATGGTTAGGAAGGGGGTAATGAGGGGCAGAAGAGGCGCGCGGAGGGCTACCTCATTCTTCATCATACTCGCGCAGGAGCCGAAGGGGATCCCTGCCTTCTCCTTCACTGTAGGATTGCAGCCAGTGTTCAACAAGCGGGTTGAGGTCAAGCTTTTCTATCTCACGCTGGGCGTGGCGCCATATTGCCCGCGCGATGAGCGCCGCGGCTTGGCGGGCGGCTTTGCTGTCTTTGGCGAGGATTTTGACGATGTCGTCTGCGTGCTTTCGGAGAACCTCTGCTGTTATCAGTTTTTTCAGGTGCGGCGGTCTTTGCGGAATGAGGTAGCGCAGTGTGTCGTCGCGCGCGCCGCCCCACGCCCAGCGCAGAGAATGGGCGTAAAAGCGCAGGAGGTAGGGGTCGGCAGGGTAGTCGGCATCCCAGCAAAGGGCCATCTCGCCTTCGCTGAGCAAACCCCTCACGAAGCAATGCTCGCATTTCTCCGTGAAAGCGTATTCCCACAAATTACGCGCGTAGTAGCCAAGGCGCGGCTCTTCGGGAGCGGCAAACGGGTTGGTGAGGTGTTTAAAGTAGCCCCAAGGGAGGGGAGGCAACGCTTCCGCCGCTTTGCGGCAGGAAGAACAGGTAAGATCAAGGTCCATACGGCGCAAAAGGTTAACCAAACCTGCTAATAAACTGATAAAAAACTTCCTCCCTTCTTATTTTTTATTAAGAAGGGCAGGCATTTCCTATTGGCCCATGCTCCCGCTGGTTGGTAAGAATAGGGAGGAGGGCTCTGAAAGCCGCCGTCTTTTTGACGGAAGGGGCCTTACGCGGCCGCACGTCGCGCTCACAATAGCGCCAATCGCACTCTTTAGAATAGCGCTCCCGGCGCGATCGTCAAGGTCCGGGGGCGCCGATCAATCACCTGGCTACGGCTTCCAAAGAGAGCGTTTGCGTCAGTAAGCAGTGTTTTGGTTTTTTGTATAAACGACGCGGTTCTCGCTCTCAGAATTGCGCCTCCTCAGCGATTCGTGTGGGAAGGCTAGTAGAAGGGCGCGGCGGAACAAGGGTGGGGCGTTAAGGGTGGCAGATGAGGGTAAATCGTATATGATTGTAAAAATTTTGATGTGAGGGTGGTATGATTTGTCTATGGGTCACAGGCGTAAAACATACCGTCGTTGGACGAAAGGAATGCTCCACCAAATGATTTTACGGTTCTTCCAAGAGAACGGACGTTTTCCCAACACCTACGATTTTGATGAATGTGAATTTCTCCCCAGTGCACGCCAAATACAAAGAAGGTTTGGGGGCATTACTGAATTGGGTAAAAACATCAATTTGCCCCTGCATGACGAGCGAAAAGGGAAGAGGCGATCACAAAAAGTGAGCGCTTTTTGGAGGCGAGCAAAAGACTGGGAAAGAAAAACAAGCGAAGAGCTCGTTCAAATTTTTGGGGAGATTGCAGTACATGAGGAAAAGCAACTTGTGCTGGATGGTGTGAGGGGGCTTCGAACTTTTCGAGTTGACTTTATGGTGTACACCCCCTGGGGAGAAAAATGGGGCATTGACATTTTCTTCCCAACTCATATCAAAAGTTTTGAGGGTATCGTGCGGCATAAGATAAAAAAGTATCATTTGCTTACTCACAATTTTCCTCAGGTTCGCTGGTTTTTTGTTTGCGTAAACCCTTCGTTTAGTGCAGAGAATTTACGCTATATCCAGACAAAAATCCAGCATCTACTTCCTTCCGAATGCATCGTGACGAATTATGAGTGTTTTATCACAACGGCTCGCAAATTGGTGGGGAATTTTCGTAAGAATAAGAAAATATAAAGTTTTGTAATAACAAGAAAAGATCTAAATAGGGTGTAAAGTTAAAGGGGTTTTGTTACGTCGACGAATATATCTTTTACGACATTAAGGTCTCTACATTCAAAGTGTCTTTATTTTTATTAAGGGCTTCAGGTTCTTGATATCCTTTCCTGTTATCTTTTCTCTTCTGTTGCTTCTGTTTATGTCCTGTTTTTCTTCTTATGTTCCTTTATGTCTTCTTTTGTTTCTTCGGTTTGTTGTTGTCCAGCCGTTCCAACCAGGTGTGAATATTTTCATCTACGATTGGCATATCAAGTATTTTTTGCCGGATATTGAGGTATGCATCAGCCAGCAATCCCCAAAGTGCGTCTTGGTTCTCGTGAGGAATCTGGTGAGAAGAAATTTCCTGACCATATCTTTCCTGCAACAGAGTTATTACAGCTTGTTTTTGTGTTTCTGTCCAAACGCGAATTCCAAATTCTACATCATTTAAATAAGTTAAAAGCTTTCGCTTTGCTTCTATATAAGCTGTAACAACCTGCTTGTTGTAAGCCAGTTGTGGATATATCACGATTGGCAGACGAAAAGTAAGACACACTTGTTGTTCTATTATGTCTTCATAAGGTGTAGGGTTGAAGGCAGTGTCGACGCCTTGTTGTCGCGCGACAGCCACGTACTCTGAAATGGGCAGACCTTCTTTGGGGACAGAAAGACGCATCTTGCTCTTTCTTGTTGTGGTTGCTTGGATAATCCCATCCTCTTTCGTAAAGACAATTGAATACACGATCATTTCTTGTGATATATCCTCGGTTTGTCCCGAAACGACAGATAACCTTGGAACTATCGCAGTCAGTTCTCCTAATTGGTGAGGTTGGTCCGAGGAAGGGTGCCAATGCATAATGGCGAATGCTTGTTGTTTTCTGCCTTCAATAGGGGTCAGATTTATTTTGTAAAGGAATGGGTTTGAAAAATCCACTCTTTTGTCCAGTAATTGCGCTATATCTGCGTCCAGTTGATGCTCTTCTCGCTCCTCGAGCGCAGGAATCTCGCTAAGATAGCGGCGTAATGAGGCAAAGAGGTCAAAAAGCTGTTTGGAAATTTCTGAGATCTGCTGTTCGGTTTCCTGGGGTTTTTCTTTTGTTGCTTTAAGGGATTCGATAAAAGCGCGTGCCAAATCTTTAAAAGAGGCTGGTTCTCCAGCAATCTTTTTTTCCTCGAAAAAAATACCAGCGAGATGAGCCCCCTTCTCTTTGAGTGCTTCAGCTTTTTGTAAAATTGGTTGTAATTCTTCTGATAGACCCTGCCACAACGGCTTAATTGATGGGTTGAAACTTGCTTCTTCTGGATTGTGAAATAGTTTGGGAGGCACTGTTCCGGACGACTGCTTCAGCAGGTCGTCATACTTCGCGAGGTCAACGAGATGCATCCATCTTTGGTGGGGGATGAGACATAAAAGTGTAGTGAGTACCGAGAACAAAGAATCTCTATCTTCGTAGTATTCTCTTGAGACCATCTTGAGCAATGCCCGCTGTAGGCGTTGCAAGTTATTGAATTGCATCCTGGCGATGCGTTCTAGAAGCTGATGCGCGTTTTGAAGCCCGGAATGCTCCAGCTGTGTGTTCATTTCTGCTATTTGAGGTTGACTGAGTATTTCTGAAATCACGAGGTCTTGTTGTTTCTTTCTTTGTTCTTTTCCCTTTTTTTCTTTTCGTTCAACGTGAGAGCCATCCACTCCTTCTGAAGCAAACAAAGGCCTTGGGGGCTGTGGGCCTGAGGAAAAAGGGTTCATAACTCCAAGTGGCGGGTGAAGTGGTGTTTGACGGTCTTATCAATAGTTTGGGCAAGGCGCATCGCGTGCTGCGGCGAAAGCGCGATTTCGCTTAAGAGAACGCCCTGTTGAGTTCCCGGGCGCACATAAAGGAACTGCAAAATCACCGCGTCGTCAGTAACATTTACGCGCACCGTGTTTGAGTACTGCGCACTTGCGCCGGTGTGGGAGAAAATCTCCACCCCTTGTGGATCTCCTTGTCCGGGCGGATTCGGATGTTTCGATTGATTCGCGCCTTTTGTCATAAGGCCATTATAGCATACATTCACAGGAGAGTTTTACTCACCTCCTTCCCCTCTTGAGGTGCTATGTTCTTTAATGTCGTAAAACATTATTACCTTCCACTGTGCCGCGAGTGTGCCACAATGTGCTAATTTTCTCCTCCCGGGTGTTGTGGTGTGTGTGGATGGGCTCTGTAAAAAGGCGACTGAAGCGCTTTAGTGCGCTTTTAGCGCGCGAGGAAATCGAGTGGGTTGAGGTAAGCCGAAAGCGCGGCAACCGGCACCACTGCTCCACCCCGAGAACAGGGTGTTGTGGGGTTGCGCCCGGCGTCGCGGTAAAAATCTCCCATATTCCGGACTTGCACGCCCTCGCTTGCGAATACGCTAAAGTGGAGGTGTGGCCCCGTTGAGTAGCCGGTGGAGCCAGAAAGGCCGATGAGTGTTTGGTCGAAAACCGTCTGGCCTGTCCGTACGGCAATGCTGGAGAGGTGGGCGTAAAGCGTGGAAATGCCTGTCGGGTGGTCGATTAATACCCACTTGCCGTAGCTATAACAGCCGCGCACTTGATCCGTGTCGCCCGTTGCTCGCACAACGCCTGATCCTGCGCTGTAGATTTTTGTCCCTAAGGGCGCGCGAAAGTCAATGCCGTTGTGCCCTTTTCCGTTATACGCGCCTGATTTGGCAAAAGGTGTGTCGCCGAAGTATTGCGTGATGCACATATCGTTGCCAAGGGCCGATTTCCATTCCGCGCACTTGCTCACATACAACGGCTCAAACGGAAAGTGCAGTACACCTTGTTGGGGGAGCTTTGTTGGATCAAGAAGAAAAGAAAGCTGTTGGGCGAGATCGTTCATTTCCGCCTCTATGGCTTCCCGTGCCGCCTTTTTTTGCGCCAGCAGGGCTTGGTAGGCTGTTTCTTCATTTTTTGTTTGGTTGAGCAATTGTTCCCGTTCTCGCCGCGCTTGCGCGAGCGACACCTCTTCCGCCTCTTTTTGGGCGAGAAGCTCGGCAAGCTGTTGGGCGCGCCGGCTCCGGTCGTCGCGCGCTTCTGCGAGATGCCGCTTTTGTTCCTCCAAGAGCCGAATGCGCGTGCGAAGGCCTTGCTGAACTTGCGCGACACTGTCATTCTCCTCCCACAAGGCGCTTAAGGAGCCGCGCGAGAGTATGGCTTCTATCGCGCTCGTATCTCCTAGTTGCTGAAGGAGGCGCAGTAGGATCCCGACCGCCTCGCGCAGGGTGGCGATGGAATCGGTTGTTGACGCGATGGAGGTGTCGAGGTTGGCGATTTCTTGGCGGAGAGAAGCCAACTCGCGGCTCGTGCGCATAATTTCCGCTTCTAGCTTTTGCTCAGACAAACGCAATGCGTAGAAGGCGTTAGCAAGCGTTTCCCTCTGGTCGGCTATTTCGCGCAGCTGTGCCTCAAAGCGCGCGATGTCGGATTCAATTTCTTGAAGGGTTTTTTGTTTTTCTTCGATTTGCTGTTTGATGTCATCGGCTGTTGCAAGGAATGCCGCAGCGGGAATGACTGCCAGGCACACGCCCGCACCCGCCAACACGAGGCGTAGCAGCTGCACTTTGTGCATACCGAAAGTATACCAGCCGCTTTCGCGGGGGTTATCCAAAGATTGCACCGGAATACCCTTCCAGAATATTTGCTGCATCGAAAAGGCGCTGCCCTGTCTCTTCTCGCCCCAGCGCCTCCATCAACACAAATGGCGAAGGGCTGCGCGCTCGCCCGGAAAGCGCGACGCGCAAGGGCCAAAGCAATGAGCCCGCGCTCGCAAGCGAAAAGCGCTCTATTGCCGATGGAATGATATGTTCGCGCACTTTGCGCTCGAGTGTGTGCGCTTTCCACTTTTGCGTCATGTTTGACAAAGCGTGGCGCGCAAAGGAGAGTGCGTCTCTTGTTGCCAGGGCAGCACGGCGTCCCGCGGCTTCCTCCTTCAATTTTACCTTACTGACGAGGAGATCAGCGAATTGCTGAGGCCCGTTGTTGTATTCCGGAAACACCATTGGGCGCAATTCATAAAACAACCACTCCCCTTCCCTCACCTGCCGCGCTATGTCTGTCGCAGAGGATACTCTGCTGAGGAAATCTTCAAGGGCGGTGGAGGAGTTTTTGAATTTCTCAAGAATCACCTTTGCGTTTTCGTAATCCGCCAAGGCGCGCGCGATGTAGGTGAGTTGGAACCTTTTCGTCTTACGGCGCAGGTGTTGGGCGTTAAACCAATTGAGCTTTTCGAGGTTGAAGATCGCGCCGCCTTTTTGCACCCCGTTTAAGGAAAATGCTTGCGCGAGGTCTTCGAGCACGCTTGCCAGATTTGTGCGCTCTCCGCCGCGTACTGTTCGGACACCAAAAAGTTCTTGGTCCGTGCCCGGATTCCAGCCCAAGAGAGCGAGGTAGTTGACGAGCGCTTCCGGCAGATAGCCCATGCGCCGATACTCACTTATGGAAACTGCACCATAGCGTTTGGAAAGCTTGGAGCGATCGGGAGCAAGCAATAAGGGAAGGTGTGCGTATTGCGGGCGGGGGAACCTCAGCGCTTCTTGGATGAGGATCTGCCGCGGTGTGTTGGAAATGTGGTCTTCCCCGCGAACAACATGGGTCACCCCCATATCTGCGTCATCAACCACCACGGCAAAATGATACAGCGGCTCTTCGAGCGAACGGGCAATGACCATATCACCGAGCGAATCCACTTCCATTGTTACCGTGCCTCGGACGATGTCATTGAATGTAACGACCCCTCCTGGGTTGCGCAAACGGACAACCTGAACCTCTTTGCCAGGTTCGCGCTTGCTCTCTTCTGCGGAGAGGTAAGCCTTATGTTCGTTGATGAGACGCTGGAGAAGTTCGCGGTAGCGCTTTGCCCGTTCACTTTGGCGGACCGAAGGATGAGCGCTTTTCCAAACCCCCAACCACCGCAAGCCTTGCATAATGTCTTTTTCAAACACCTTGCGGGAGCGCGCCCGGTCGGTGTCTTCAATGCGCACGAGAAATGCGCCGCCTTGGTTGCGCGCGAAGAGGTAATTAAACAACGCGGTGCGCGCGGTGCCCACATGGAGAAAACCAGTGGGGCTTGGGGCGACGCGGGTGATGACGGGTACTGCTTGCTCTGTCATACGATCCATAACAAAGGGTATCCCTCCGCAACTATGAGGCGGGGGCTTCGTGCGTGATGCCAAAACGCAGTAGTTCACGGGCAAGCACTTCTGCGGCGTCTGGCCGGCAGAATGTCCGGGCGTTGCTTGCCATTTCTTTGCGGAGGGCTTTATCGCTCACAACTTTTTCCAACTCCGCTACAAGCACATGAGGCGTGAGGTTGCCTTGCTCGATCACGGAAGCGGCTCCGAGGCGCGCGTATGCGTAAGCGTTTTTGCGCTGGTCGCGGCTGACTTCTTCTGGTATGGGAACAAGGATTGTAGGGGCGCCACTGCACGCCAGTTCCGCAATGGTGCCGCTTCCCGCCCGGGAAACCACGACAGACGCTGCCCCCATTGCGGCGCGCATTGCCGCATCGCCGAGAAAGCCATGCGCCTGGTAGCGGTGGGCTTTTGGATTGCCGCGCAGAATGACTTTGGCGGTTTGTTCCACGCTTTGTATGTGCGCCTTCCCCGTTTGGTGAATGACGAAAAAGTGCTCCACCAACTCTGGGAGTGATTTCAATACGACATCGTTAATGGCCTGTGCGCCAAGCGATCCGGTCAGGAACACCACGACGGGCATATCCGCGTTTTCAATGCCAAACAGCGCTCGTCCGTTGTCTTTTGGAGGGAGAAGCATACTACGGCGGACGGGATGTCCCACAAGGGCGACCTTGTCTTTCACATCCTCTAAGTACGGCAGGGATTCCGGGTAGGTAATGGCAATACGCTCGGCCCATTTGCGCGCGAGCAAGTTTGCGCGCCCGGGAATAGCGTCGGAGTCATGGATAACAATGGGGATACGCAAGACGTGCGCGGCAGTAACCACCGGCACGCTCGCGTAGCCGCCTTTGCTGAACACCACATCGGGGAAAATGCGATAGAGCATTTTAAGGGCGCGCAGTGTTCCGCTGAAGGTTTTTATCGGGTCGAAGAGGTTGGCTATGCTCGGGTAGCGTCGAACTTTTCCTGCGGGTATCTTTTCAAAGTGAATATCAAACTCGTACAACAAGCGTGCGTCGAACGGCTCAGGGGCAAGGTAATACAGCTCTGGCTGGATGAGATGCTCGCGCGTGGCGATTTCCCTTATGGCTTCCGCCACCGCAATGATTGGGTAAAAGTGGCCGCCGCTGCCGCCGCCGGTGAAGGCTATTTTCATACTCGTTTGCGCGTTATATGCAGAGCAATCCCGCTCATTGCGAGAAGTCCCAAAAGCGAGGTCCCGCCTTGGCTAAAAAAGGGAAGCGTCATCCCAGAAAGCGGCAACGCCCCCGCCATAGCGCCAATGTTCCACGCCGCTTGCATGTTAAGGAGTGTAGCAAATCCGAGGAGGAAGAGTCCACCAAACGGCTCTCTAGCGACGAGGCGCCAGCCTATCCAACCTAATCGGATACCGAGCGCGACGAACAGCGCAATGACAAGTAGTGATCCAACAAATCCTGTTTCTTCAGCATAGATGGCAAAAATGGAGTCGTTGAGCGCCTGAGGCAAACCGCTGTACTTCACCAACCCCGCTCCAATGCCTTGCCCCCACACGCCTCCCGAGCCGATTGCAATCTTTGCTGTTTCCACTTGGAATCCCGCGCCAATGGGATCATTGATAAGCCCGAGGAATACCGCAATGCGCTCCCAAATGTAGGGGCGGGAGAAAACGAGCGCCGTAAATCCAACCCCCACAGTCGCAAGGGCCCACAACACATAACGCCAGGGAAGGCCCGCGAGAAACATCATTACCCCAACTGCCGCTAGCATCACCACAAGATTGCTGGTGTCGCGCTGGAGCAGTAAGAGGCCGACAACCAAGCCAATAACCCCAGCAACTGTTGGGATCCGCCTCTCCCATGGTATTTGCCGTGTTCGATCGAGCGCCCAAGCGACCGCAAACACCACAGCAAACTTCAAAAGCTCGCTGGTTTGGAATGTGGTGAAACCAAGATCGAGCCAACGGCGCGCTCCGTTGATTTCAACGCCCAACGAAGGAACAAAGGTTAGCATTCCCAACAAGAACGCCCCCCCAAAGACAAAAGGCGCTGATGCCTTTACCCAACGCAAGGGGGTGTGGGCAAGGAGAAAGAAAGCTAAGCCTCCAACTCCTACTCCAATGCCAATTTGCGTAATGAGGATCCTTCCGAGCAATGCGGTTTGATGGTACGCGATCAGAGAGAGCGCGGCGGAAAGGAAGGTAATGATGCCGACAAGGACGAGAGCGCCAATGAGAAAAAGCGTCGCACGGTCCACAGGTTCGGCATTAGCGCGCGCGAAAAATTTTCGTATCAATTGTAGCGGCGGGCGCTGGCGCATAACGCAGCAAGCTACACGCCAATGGCGACCAGAACTCCCACGAACGCCGAGAGAATGGAGAAAACCCAATACCGCATCGTGACTTTATACGGCGGCCACCCAATGGCTTCGAAATGGTGATGAATTGGCGCGATGCGAAAGATTTTCGCTCCCTTGCGCAAACGTTTTGATGCCACTTGGATAATGTTGGAGGCTACCGTCAACACGAGAGGAAGCGCGATAATCGGCAAGGCGAGAACCCCCTTCCCCTCCCCGAGCGTATCGGTCATCAGCACCACGACGGTGAGCGTCATCGTGAGCGCCATAATGCCGGTTTCCGTCATATAAAACCGCGCGGGCGGAATGTTGAACCACAAAAACGCCAAGAGCGCGCCCAAGACCGCGAAGCAAAAAGCGGCAAGGTCATACTGCGCGTTATGGAGGGCAATGATCCCGTACGCGCCATACACGCTCGCAAACACCCCGCCCGCTAATCCGTCAATACCATCGATGACGCCGGAAGCATACAACGCAAGCGCAATGATGATGACAAAGGGGATAAACAACACTCCCAGCGAGATGACATTATTGCCGAGCCATGAGATGGCGTCGACTTCCAGTTTGCTCCAAAACCACCACCCAACGCCCGCGCCAAACAAGGAGACCAGAGCGAGCCGCGCGCGTAGCGGCAATCCCCACCCCTTGTTAGGAAGCACGGTAAGGATGTCATCCACCAGCCCGACGAACGCACCGAACATAAGAGCGCTCAGCGGGAGCCAAGTTTGTTCGCGAGAGAGGTACTGGAAGCGCGCGACGCCGTCGTTATTATCTATAGACGCGATGAGCCAGAAAAAGAGCGTTGTGAGGAGCACTGAACCCCACACGACAATGCCGCCCATACGCGGCACACGCACTTCCCGCTCTTTGTGCAGGCGGTCGAATTCTTCTGTGTCGCCTCCACCCATCCCCTTCCCCTTCCCCCCTTTCTTTTTCCAAGCGCGGTAACGGTAGAGAAAATGTGTTACCAAAGGTGTGAGCGCTATTCCCACCAAGAATGCGGTAACCGCAGGAACCAACAAACGAAGAGCAAAGGAATCCATACGGCACTACTACCAATTTCCTAACCGCATTTCGCGCACGAGTTTTTCCACAATGCGTTGCATGTCGGTAATTCGTCCTTCTCGAGAAGATCCCATAACGACAATAATCGCGCGATGGCGCGGGGAGAGCTCTACCGCGAGCGCGAGGTTGCCGCCAGCGCTGGTGGTAAACCCTGTTTTAGAAAACAACACGCGGGCGTCTTTCCACGCGAGCGGATTGGTGTTAGGAAAGTACCTCCTGCTTCCGTCGGGAAATTGTAAAGAGATTCCTTGCTCGAGCGTCGCTTGGGCTATGTGGGGTTCGTGGGTAAGAATGAAGCCGACGACGCTTGCAATATCATAGGGAGAGCCGACCGCCGTTGGGATAGCGTCGTCAATGTCCAACCCGGAAGGGCTTTGCAGTGTTACGCTTTGGGTGCCAAGCGCGCGGGCGAGTTGGTTCATTGACTCCATAAAGCGCGCGCGGGCGGCTTCAGGAGACGCGGCCTTGCCATACCAAGGGGCGCTTGCGATGGCGTCAGCTGTTTCGTTGGAAGAAGCACTCATCATCAGCGCGAGTGCACGTTCCCACGGTAAGGTGAGGGACATTTCTTGTGGCGCACGCCGACTTACGCTTCTTATCTCAGCGCTCAGGGAAGGAATATTGTACCGCGGCAATCCTTCCGGTGTTTGAAGAACTGGCGGCGTTGTGGAGGCGGTTTGCGTTGTGGTGGTTGCAGGACGCGCTTCCGCAGGTGCTGTTACCGTGAGGTCTTCAGGAGCAGAGGCGGCAGAAGGTTGGTCGGCATAAGGAGGAGAAGTGTCCTCCGACGCGGTGTGTTCTAAGGGAAAGCGCACGGTAATGTGGGATTGCGCGAAAGGACCGCGCGCGGCGGCAAGCGCCGTGAATATTTTTGTGAGCGACGCAAGAGGGCGAGGATCCATCGCATTTTTCTCACCGAGCACTTCCCCTGTTGTTGCATTCACGACCACAGCCGCTTGGGCCTCAAGAGGAAGATCTTCCAGGATGTTGCGCAGTGTTTGGGGAGTAGTTGGCGCGTTGTTCGGCTCGGTAAGCGCGAGCGAAGTGCTTGCGCTTTGAGATGACGCGCGCGGCTCACCCGAAAGAATGAGAGTTCCAAGCGCAAAAGAGGCGGCCGCTGCAAGCAAGGTACACGCCATTGAGAAGAGGTGGTTTGTGGTACCCATAGCGTTTTGATTATTGATCGTTAGGGCTGTTGCTGCTCATCACTATAGCCCAGCGCTTGGCGCAATGACTGCCGCCGCGCTGCGTATTCCGGCAGATCTTCCACGCGCGCGACTCCTAAAGCTGTAAGCGCCGCCGCGCTGGGCACATAAAAAACAGCGTCTTTTTTCTCTTCCCGCTCCACAATCCCGGCGCGCAACAAGGCGCTTAAAACAACTCCCGTATTGACCCCGCGCACATAGTCGAGCGTTTCTTTCGACACAGGCGCGAGATAACAAATAGCGGCAAGCGTTTCTTGCGCGGCCGGCGACAAATGCGCGCTTTTTTCTTCGGCAGGCGCCGCGAGCGCGACGGTGTTGTCGGACGCGCTCAACACAAGCCCGGCGGCGCGCGTAAGCTCTTGTGCTTGCGCTATAATAAGCGGCATCTCCTCACGCCGAACGCCTAAGCGGTGCGCGCTTTCCGCAATTTCCATTACTCCGCCTTCTTGCGCGAGCAATGCGATAAGGCGCTGCGGCGCGGAGGTTTCCGTGTGGACAGATACCGAAGCCGATGTATCCATACACGCATCATACCATACCTCCTTTATCCCATTCCCCGTATGACGAGCGTAGTCTGGTCAACCACTTGCTCTACTTCCACGACGCCGGTTCGCAGGAGTTCAAGAATGGCGAGAAAGAAAACGACGGCGTCGGCCTTTTGGTAGTGGTGGACGCAAAAGCGCCATGTGCTCCCTCGTTGCGTTGCTTGCGCGAGTTTATGGATTGCCTCGCGCAGAGAAAGCCGAGCGCAAACCTGCACGGTTGGTTGGGGACCGGGAATTTCTTGTTCTCGAGTGGCCGCGAGGCGCCGTGCGAGGCGCGCGGCAAGGTCGCCCAGCGTGAGCGGCGACACGGACGCCAACAACTCGTTGGCTGTTTTTTCTCTTGTCGGAAGGGTTTTTAGGGTTCGCAGGCGAACATGGGCGCCATTTCCCCACATTGCTCCGAGCTGTTTTCCGTACTCCCGCACCTCCTGAAGGATCGCGAGGCGCCGTGTCAGCTCGCTGGCGTCGGATTCCTCTTCCTCTGAAGCGGCTTTCGCGTGCGGCAACAGGCTTGTTGCTTTAATATGCAAAAGCGTTGCCGCAATCCATAACACTAGCACCATTTCATCAAGAGATCGCACGGCGCGGTTTTGCGCACGCTCGAGATACTCTTGCGTGATGCGTGCTAACGAGACCGAGCTTATGGGCAAACGGCGCGATTGAATTAAATCTAACAGCTCATCCAACGGACCCGAGAACCTTTGCTCGATGGCAATTTTCGGTAGCTCTGTGCGCTCAATGCCCCACAAAAGCGCCATAGTTATGCCTCGTGCGATAGTTCTTCTTGCTGGGTGGCGAGCCGGCTGTCGATGCGGGTAATATCGCGCACGAAAAGCGTCGCTTCTTTGACAGACGCAAGGCCGCACATCTTTTGGGTAAGCCGCTCAAGACCCATTCCCCAGCCTCCATGCGGCGGCATTCCGTAGCGGAACGCCATCAGATAAAACGAAAACACTTTCGGATCTAACCCCCGTTCTTTCAAACGCTTTTCGTACTCCGCTGCCAGGTGCAGGCGCTGGCCGCCCGTGGTGATTTCCACACCGCGGAACAACAGGTCAAAACTCCGAGTCAGTTCGGGATCTTCGGGATCCGGCTTTGTGTAGAAGGGGCGTTTGTGGGTCGGGTAGTGGGTGACGAAGAGGAAATCGCTGTTGTGCTCTTCGCGCGCCCACGTGCTCAACCATCGTTCGTCTTCTGGGGAAAGATCGGGTTCATTGCGCACATCTCGGCCGGTTCGCTCAGTGATGAGCGCGAGCGCCTCAGGGAGGCGAATAACCGGGAACTCTCCGTGCGGCACGAGCGGCTCGTGGGCGCCGAGGAGCGCCAGATCATAAGCGTGTTCTTGCGTAATTGCGGCAACAATGTCGCGAATCACTCCTTCCAAGATCCGCATCACATCTCGGTGGTCTTCAATAAAGCCCATTTCGGCGTCAAGCGACACATATTCGTTGAGGTGGCGCGTGGTCGCGTGTTTTTCCGCGCGAAATACGGGGCCGACGGCGAACACCCGCTCAAACGCTCCCACCATAATTTGTTTGTACAATTGCGGCGAAGTCGCAAGCGCCGCTTCCACGCCGCGCAAATATTGCACCGGAAAGACATTCGCGCCGCCTTCGGCGTCGCCGCCGACGATTTTTGGCGCTTGGATTTCGGTAAAGTGGCGCGCTTCCAGCGCTTTGCGGTAGGCGCGCACGATGCCCGCTTGAATGCGGAAAATAGCTCGTTCCCTTGGCCGTCGGGCGGTGACGGGGCGGTAATCCAGTAAAGTTTCAATGGAAATATCATCGCTATCAAGATCAAACGGCGGTTCTTCCGGTTCAGCAAGCACTGTGATGTATTCGGCACCCACTTCCCACTTTCCAAAGCGTTCTTTTGGATTCACAAGCTTTTCCGGACGGCGGCGCACCATGCCACGCACCACCACGGGGGTCATCGGGCGGGCCTGCCGCAAGGTGTGGAGCGCGTCTGGCGCGTCGGAGGTTGCGACGATTTGCACGGTGCCCGTTGCATCCTGGAGATCACAAAACGCCACCTTGCCGTGGTCGCGCACGCGCCACACCATACCCGCAAGGGTGAGCGTTTCTCCTTCGTGTTGGGGTATTGCTTCAATGAACTGCTTTGCGAAAAATGCCATACGCGTTGTGTTATGAAGATTACTTAACTATTGCGGCTGTCGCCTTACTGCGCGGCCTTTGCGCGAGCTAATCCGATGGCATCGCGGACGGATTTCATTGTGGCGGCGGCTTCTTTGCGGGCTTTTTGCGCTCCGTATTCCAAGAATGTGTCAAGCGCTTCAGGATCCGCAAAGAGTTTTTGCGCCCGTTCGCGCAAGGGACCGATGCGTTCGATAATGGCTTGCGCGAGCCGGTCTTTGGTTTGGGCGTAGCCTATAATGCCCCGCTGGTACTCGGCGGTAAGTTCTTGCGCTTCTTGGGGGTTCACAGCGCGCAGTATGCTCAGGATGATGTCTCCCTCCACAGGAAGCGGCTCCCCTTCGGGCACAGAGCGTGTCACAATACGGCGCACTATTGAGCGGATGGCGTCATCGTCGGCAAACAACGGAATGGTGTTGCGGTAGCTCTTCGACATTTTCCTTCCATCAACGCCCACAACCGCCGCCCGTTCGTCTGTTTCGACGCGTGCTTGCGGCAAGGGGAAGATTTGAGAAAAGGTGTTGTTAAATTTTTGCGCGATATCGCGGGTGATTTCAAGGTGTTGCACTTGGTCTTTCCCCACGGGGACAATTTCCGCGCGATACATCAAAATGTCTGCCGCCATTAAGACGGGGTACATAAACACACCGGCGTTGATGTCGCGGTTGTGCGCGCGGGCGTCTTTGTACGCGTGGGCGCGCTCGAGAAGGCCCATTGGAGTCAGCGTCCCCAAGATCCAGCATAATTCGCTATGCTCAGGAACGGCGCTTTGACGGAAAAGGGTTACACGTTCTGGGTCAACCCCCGCGGCAAGAAAGCCAACGGCGATGGAGCGCACATTGCGCTCAAGTTCGTCGCGGTTGTGCACGGTCGTGAGCGCGTGGTAGTCGGCAATAAAGTAAAACACCTCGTCGGCGCTCTGCGCGAGCGTGACAGCGGGCTCCAAGAGCCCCACGAGGTGCCCCAAATGGAGATCCCCGGTTGGTTTAACACCAGTCACAACGCGCGCCATAGGGAAAGAGTGTAGCACATTTTAGATGTGTCGATAAGCGCGTAAACTTGGATTTTTCGCGAGCGCTTCACGGTTTCACGAAAGATGGGAGGCGGGAGCGCCTCCAACGGTGAGCGCGGCGTCGTGCTGGGGGTGCGCGAGAAGCGCCCGCACGGCCTCTTCCAAGTGGATACCGCGGGAGGCCTTGAGCAAAACGGCGGTGTTGGGCGTGTGCCATTCTGGACGGCGAAGGATATAATTGGCGGCTTCCTGCGGGGAGGAACACTCAATTACTTCTTTCGCGCCGGCTTCGCGCGCGGCGGCGGCAAGCCGCCGCGCGCGAAGCCCAACAGTAATCACGCAATCGGCAATGTGCGCCGCGTGCGCTCCAGCTTTTTTGTGCTCTCGTTGGGTGTATGCGCCCAACTCCAGCA
>RFKD01000018.1 GCA_003694545.1 Candidatus Parcubacteria bacterium
ATGTTCGGCACCTCAATATTGTTGATGATGTAGAGATTTTCCGACGGCCCGCCGCCACGCACCAGCACATCGTTGCGGCCCCCGGCAGCGTTGATGGCCACCGCGTCGGGGAGCAGTTCGTTAACCAGGGCAATAACCTCCGCTTGGCTGAAGGAAGCCCAAGGCCCCCGGAGCCGGTCCACCTCCTTCTCCCAGTCGGCCTTCAACCGGGCCACTTCCTCCCGGTAGGCCACAGGGGTGCCCCAGTCCCCAAGAGCCTCGTCCAGGGCTGCAAGGCCCTCCCGGGCATCGGCCACCAAAGCAAGGGCACCCATCTTGTGGGCATCCGCAGGCGCCACGTTGAGGCTGAGGAAGCGTACCTGAGGGTTTTGGAAAAGGGTCTTGGAAGCGGTGGTAAAGTCTCCCAGTCGGGTGCCCACCGCCACCACCAGGTCGGCCTCCCGAGCCAGCTGGTTAGCCGCGAAGCCCCCGCTCGCCCCTATCGGTCCCACGTTGAAGGGGTGATCCCAGGGGAGCGTTCCCTTCCCCGCCTGGGTTTCCGCCACCGGCAGGCCGTGGCGTTCGGCCAGGAGGGATAGGGCGTGGCTTGCCTCGCTGTACCGCACCCCTCCGCCCGCCACGATCAAGGGCCTCCGAGCCCCCCTCATAAGCTCCACCGCTTCACCCAGAACCTCGGGCTCGGGCGGCGGGCGCCGAACCCGCCACACCTTGGGGGCAAAGAACTCCTCGGGCCAGTCGTAGGCTTCGGTCTGCACATCCTCCGGCAGAGCAAGGGTAACTGCCCCCGTATCCACGGGATCGGTGAGAACGCGCATGGCCTGGGGCAGGGCAGCGAGTAGCTGCTCCGGGCGCGTGATCCGGGCGAAGAAGCGGGAAACCGGCCGGAAAGCGTCGTTGACGCTGGCATCGAAATCCATGGGGTGCTCTAGTTGTTGTAACACCGGATCGGGAAAGCGGTTGGCAAAGTAGTCTGCGGGCAATAGGAGCACGGGGAGACGGTTGATGGTGGCGGCGGCGGCCCCCGTGACCATATTGGTAGCCCCCGGGCCTATGGAAGAGGTGCAAGCGAAGGTGGAAAGCCGGTCCGTGTGCTTGGCGTAAGCCACGGCAGCGTGAACCATCGCCTGCTCGTTTTGAAAGCGGTAAAAGGGCAGACCGAGCTCCCCGCCCCGGAGCAAGGCTTCGCCAAGGCCGGGAAGGTTGCCGTGCCCGAAGATACCGAAAACTCCCTGGATGAGCCTGCGCTTCTCCCCGTCCCGCTCCGTGTACTGGGCGGCCAGGTACCGCAACAGGGCCTGGGCCACCGTCAGCTTCATCCCTCCACCTCCTGCTCAAGAACTCCTGCCCCGGCCATAAGCTGGGTGAGGCGCCTTTCGTCGACTTCCCCCCTGGAGAACGTCCCCAGGCTCTTCCCTTGAAAGAGGACCGTGAAGCGATCGCCTACCGCCAGAGCGTGAAGGGGGTTATGGGTGATGAAGACGACTCCCACGCCCACTTCTTTCATCCTTCGGATCACCTGGAGGACCTGTGCCGCCTGACGCACCCCTAGGGCGCTTGTGGGCTCGTCCAGAATCAGGAGCTTAGCCCCAAGGTGGACCGCACGGGCGATGGCTACCGCTTGCCGCTGGCCTCCGGAGAGCATCCCCACCGGCCGGTGAAGATCGTCCAGAGTGATTCCAAGACGTTCTAGGCTCGCCCTGACCTGGCGCTCCGCCTCCCGCAGGTCCAATATCCCTAGGCGACGCACTGGCTCCCGGCCCAGGATAAAGTTTCGCAGGACGCTCATCAGGGGGAGAAGGGCCAGGTCCTGGTACACGGTGGCAATCCCCAGATCCAGGGCCTCCCGAGGAGAGCGCAGATAAACGGCACGCCCTTCAAAGCGGTACTCCCCCTGGTCCGGAGGGAAAACCCCTGCGAGGATCTTGATGAGGGTAGACTTTCCCGCGCCGTTGTCCCCTAAAAGACAGTGCACCTCGCCGCGGTGGACGGTGAAGGAGACCCCCCTCAAGGCGGGCACCCGGCCGTACCGCTTTTCCACGGCGACGAGTTCCGCAAGTGGGGTCATCGCCACGCCTCCCAAGCCCTCCGCCGGATGAACTGATTGAGGAGGACGGAGCCCAACACCATACCTCCGAGGAAGGAGAGATACCAGTCCGTGTTGATGCCGGTAAAGAAGATCCCCTGCTGGACCATACCCAGGGTGAGGGCCCCCAGGCTCGCCCCAAGGACGGACCCGTACCCCCCGGTGAGGAAACAACCCCCGATCACGGCAGCAGCGATGGCCTCGAGCTCCTTGGTCTGACCGCGCAGGACGTCGGCAGAGCCCGTGTTCAGAACCTGGATCAGGGAGAGAAGGGCGGCCAGCAAGGCGGTCAACACAAAAAGGGCAACCTTGACCCGGGACACGGGCACGCCAGAGTTGCGGGCCGCTACCGGATCCCCTCCCGTGGCGAAGATCCAGTTGCCCCAGCGCGTACGGAGGAGGACAAAGGAGAAGACCAGCGTGAAGAAGACCCACCACCACACGGAAACGGGAAGTCCCAGGGGTGCCCCCAAAAAGAGCTGGGCCAGAGGATCCTTGAGCGCAGGCTCATCCAAACCGGAGAACCGGGTCACGTTGGTAACTTGGCGGGTGATAGCGATGGTTGCGCCCCGGAGGATGTAGAGAG